>JBAWAI010000556.1:0-12498 GCA_049589215.1 Terriglobales bacterium
GCGGTAAGTGGGGGGATTGCGTGGTCTCGCTTGCATCATCCAGGAACCAAATCACCTTTGAACTAATAGAATGGAACGCATGCTGAAGGTCTTTGTTCTTCTACTGGCGAGTCTCGGTTCGGCGGCGGAGCTTGGCGCGCAGGAGATGCTGATCTTTGATCGCGCGCCTTCGTCTTCGTCGAATCAAGTGCTCGGGGTGAAGAAGGTGGATAGCTTTCTGGCCGACGATTTTGAACTGGGCGCGGTGAAGGAAGATTGGGTGATTGACCACATCCGGCTGTGGGCGGTCGCGGATCCGAAAGCGGAGTCCGCGCATGGCCTCGGCGAGCTTTTCAGGAAGATCAGCTTGCTGGGGGGGATCGCGCCGGATGTGCCCCTGCCAGTCGGGGATTGCGACTGCCACAATTTGCCAGCGCTGAAGGAAGCGGCGATCAAGCAGGGAAGCGACGCCGCTGACAGTCGGGATGTGGAGATTTCCGCAGGCGCTGCGGTCGAGGGATCGCCTTCGTGGCAGATTGATTTCAGGGATCTGAAGTGGTCGGTGCCGGGCGGAACGCGGATTCAGTTCGGCGTGCTCGCCGAACCTCGTGCCGGTTACTCGTGGTATGACCTGGCAACTCCGGCGGAGCCAGGTGAGCATCTGCGGGTTTTTTCAAGCGCGGGAAAGTTCGAGGAGACTTTTGCGGCGCCGGCTCCGGCGAGAATCAACGTGCAGGTCTGGGGACACTTATTGGCGCGTATCTCGATTCGTGCAGAGGGACCAAAGCTGCGGGTAATTTTGTGGGAGGCGCCCTTTCTCGATCCTAATCAGATCGATCACGCCAGCCTGCGCTTCGGACCGCGCGGGGCTGCGCCTGAAAGCGCGCGCGTGGAGGATGCCGGACAGACCGGAAAACCGGCGCTGGTGATGCTGTTTCAACCGTCGGCGAGTGGGATTGCTCCGAAGAGTGTCAATGCCTGCCTGAGCGGGAAGCGCGCGGACGGCGCGCCCTTTGAGGCCTGCGATCTGGTGCCCCACTGAATTGCGAGTGCGGTGGTGTAACGACGGGCGAGTTGCGCAGCAGCGAATCTTCGTGACAGTGCATGAGAGGCGGCGTGCGTTGCAGTACGCCGCCGGACACGATAACATTAGACCACCCGGCAGTACGTACAACTGAATTGCGGAAGTGGTGGAACTGGCAGACACACCATCTTGAGGGGGTGGCGCCGAAAGGCGTGGGGGTTCAAATCCCCCCTTCCGCACCAGCATCAGCCTGGGTCCAATCTTTAGGTCCAATCTTTGGATATCGGCAACTCCCATTCGATCACTCTCTGCTTGATTAGACTCCGGTACGCAGATCTTGCGGCTGGAGCGGCAATGCGTCCCCCAAGTACAGGATTCTGGACACCCAGTCATCCATGATCGGCAGATGCTGGCGAGCGCTCGACTGGCTCAACAGTTTGACGTTGCTGTAGCGCGTGTCCTGATAGCTGCGGACTTTGCCATTCTTGATAGCATCGAGAACCTGCTGAACGCCCGCCTCGACTCTCCATTCGGGCTGAAAACCGAGGCCTTCGCGAACGCGGCGGAATTCAACTTTGTAACTTCGGCGATCGACATTTTCGTGGGCGTAACGAAGTTCGGTACGCGGCACCATGCGCTGGATCAGTTCGCCTAGCTGGCCGAGCGTCATGTTCTGTTCGTCGGAGCCGACGTTGAAGATCGCCGGTCCAACCGCTGCTGAGGGAGCTTCGAGCGCGGTCAGGACGGAACTGGCCGCGTCATGGACGTGCAGAAACGGACGCCACTGATCTTTTCCGTAAACGGTGATCACACCGTCGACGACCGCCTTGGCAGCCAGCAGGTTAACGACCAGGTCGAACCGGGTGCGGCCGGAAAGTCCATAGACGGTGCCAAAGCGCAGAATCACGGGCTCAAAGCCGTCGCCGCGGAAGGGCAGTAAAACACATTCGGAGGCGATTTTGCTGCGGGCATAGAGCGAGACGGGGTTGAGAACCGAGCGTTCGTTGAGGAGTTCATCACTGGCTCCATAGACCGAGCAGCTGCTGGCGAAAATGAAACGCGAAATGCCGCTGCCTTTGGCGACTTCGGCGATCATGCGCGTGGCGACCACGTTGATCTGGATGGTGAGTTCTTCGTCGAGAGCACAAGCCGGATCGCCCACCAAGCCGCCCAGATGAACGACCGAGTTCATGTCTTTCATCGCGGCCACAACGGTGTGGACATTGCGAAAGTCTCCGCGGCAGATCTTGAGATTGGGATGCGACAGAAACGACCGGATGGGGTCTTCTCCGTAGAGGAAGCAGTCGAGCAAGCGGATCCGGTATCCCCGATCGAGCAGCTTGGGCAGCAGCGCCGAGCCGATGTAGCCGGCGCCTCCGATGACCAGGACACTTTGCGGAACGTTTTCGATGGACACGACATCGGCGCGGCTCTCGTCAATGATGATGCGCGTCCAGATGCCCGAGCAGTGGCGCGCGCCGAGCATGAAGAGGGATGTTCCTGCCCATGCCAGGAGAAGTGAGGACCGGGGAAAGGACGGTGCCAGACGAACGAAGTACAACAGGAGCGAGGCGGCCGTGAAGATTAGAGCCGCCGATTGCAGGACGATGAGAGTTTTGTATCGGCTGGCATAGAAGCGCCCTTTAGTGTAGAGACCGCTGGCGTAGGAAATGGCCGGGCCAAGGCAGCTAAGGAGGATCGCCGCGCATAGCCAGAGGCTCAACAGGGGACGCGGCTTATCGTACATCCATACCTGGGGCAAGAGTGACAAGAGCAAGGTGACGTTAATGATCGCGAGATCGGCGAAGACTCGGATGCAAATCTGGGTTCGCGCATGATGGTTGGACATGGCTGTGATCTCTTTTCCTTGGTTCTTCCTGTAGTGCGGGATTGTGCGGAATGAAATTGAGTGGCAAAGCGAGGTGCGGGTGGCTCGCAAGGAAGCGAACGTGGAATTTGCTTAAACGGAAGCAACCCGCATGACCGAGTCGACAACTTCACCGGTGCGCTCGATGTGGGGAGCCGACAGAGTGGGATGCACGAGAAACATCAGGCTGGTCTCTCCGAGTTCGCGCGCCACGGGCAGCGGACGCGCCGGACGCATGCTCCCGGCAAAGGCGCGTTCCTGATAGATTTCGCTGCAGCTACCTGAGAAGCAGGGCACACCGCGCGCGGCGATCTCATTCATGATGCGGTCGCGCGTCCATCCCGGACGCAGACGCTCGGGGCGCAGAAAGACGTAATACTTGTAATAAGAGTGGCCGATGCCGGGCGGTGGACCGGTGACTCGCAACGCCGGTATCTGGTGGAAGAAGGCGCTCAGGGCGCGTGCGTGTTTTCGCCGGACAGCCACCCAGGCGGCCAGCTTTGGCAGGATCACGCGCCCGAGCGCGGATTGCATTTCCGTCAGGCGGGCGTTCGTTCCAAAGGAATCATGCAGCCAGCGGAAGCCGGGCGGATGCGGGCGGCGGAAGACCGCGTCGTAACTCTTACCGTGATCCTTGTAACTCCAAACGCGGTTCCAGAGAGCGGCATCGCTGGTGGTCACCATGCCACCTTCGCCGCCGGTGGTTAGTATCTTGTCCTGACAAAAGGAGAATGCCGCCAGGTGCCCAAGAGAGCCGACGGAACGGCCTTTGTACGAAGCGCCATGGGCCTGGGCGCAATCTTCAACAACCTTGATGCCGTGCTCGGCGGCGAGGTCGAGAATGGGATCCATGTCGCAGGGCCAGCCTCCGAGATGCACGGCTATGATCGCTCTCGTGCGTGGCGTGAGTGCCGGCCGGATCGTTTCGGCGGTCATGTTCTGGCTGTCGCGGTCAACATCAACCCAAACCGGCCGCGCGCCACGCAAGACGGCGCTGCTGGCGGAGGCGATGAAAGAGCGCGAGGTGGTGATCACTTCGTCTCCCGGCCCGACATCGAGCGCCTGGAGAGCGAGTTCGAGCGCCAAGGTGCCATTCGCGAGGCAGACCCCGTAGCGCGTTCCAACCGAGGCGGCAAACTCGTCTTCGAATTGCCGCCCTTCCGCGCCTGTCCAATAATTGACTTTGCCCGAGCGCAACACGGAGGCGACCGCTTCGATCTCGTCGCTCGCGAAGTACGGCCAGGGCGCAAAGGTCAGCGGCTCGCGGGTGGCTGACGGGTGAAGCGTCGGTTCAAGGGCGGCTGTTGTCATGGTTGAAAAGACTGCTGAAAATGGAACGGAGGATGCGTTATGGGCTATTGGGGTGGGAGTTGGCCGGTGTCAGCCGCGCACGGCGGCGGGACCCGTTGCGGGCCGGAGAGAGTGACGTCACTCGCGCGCAGAAACGGCAACTCTTTCGGCTTCGCCGGCACTCCCATGACGGTGGTACGGGGCGGGACATCTTTATTGACCATGGCTCCTGAACCGACCACGGCCTGATCTCCGATGGAAACATATTGCAGGATGGCAACGTGCGTGCCGACGAGGACTGCCTTGCCGAGCTTGACCCCGCCAGAGATGGCGGTGAGCGGATTGACGACCGATCCAGCGCCGATGGTGGCTTCGTGACCTATGGTGCAGCTCAGGTTGACGAGGGCAAATTCATCGACCCTGACATTGACGGTTGCGATCGTACCCGCACAGATGATGGCGCCCTCGGCGAAGAGGCATGACTTGTCGTATCGGACGCTGGGATGAATCAGAGCGGGCCACGGGATGAGAGGAAAGCGGCGCTTCAGTTCGTAGCCGAGGCGCAGGCGAACCTCGGGCGTGCCGATGCCCATGGCGAGCGCATCGACGTGATTTGCTTCCAGCCAACTAAGATCGCCGAGCGGATTCGAATCCCGCTGGCTGACTTTTGCGAGGTTGCTGACCAGATAGCCGGCGACTTCGAATGTCTCCGCGGTTTGTCGCTCGGCGCGGTCGCGCGCAATCTCCGAAATCAGCCAGGCGACTTCGCGCGCGAATCCGCCAGCTCCGACGATGGCAATCCGTGTAGGTTGCATGGGGCAACTCCTCTTTGTTTTGAATTTGAAATTCCGGGCACTGATGGCCTAGATCCCAACGTCCCGGGTACCGATATCCTGACTGCCGATGTCTTGCATCGTGATTAGGTGCGGCAGGGCACCGCGGAATTCGGGCGCCGGCGCGTGTGTCGAATTCGTAAGGCGATCGGGGCGAAGAAGCTGATGGAGCGTTTTTGCCAGGATGCCGAGGTCGAGCCAAAGACTACGATGCTCCACATACCAGAGATCGAGAGCGAATCTCCGCTCCCAATCGAGGCTGTTGCGTCCATTCACTTGCGCCCATCCGGTGATTCCGGGGCGAACGTCGTGACGCCGCATCTGTTGCGGCGAATAACGGCGGAGATATTTCGTGAGCAGCGGACGCGGCCCGACCAGGCTCATCTCTCCGCGGAGCACGTTCATCAGCTGCGGAAGCTCGTCAACACTGCGGCGCCGCAGAAAGCTTCCAAAGCGGGATTGGCGTTCGGCGTCGGGAAGCAATTGTCCGTCGCTATCCCGAGCGTCGGTCATGGTGCGGAATTTCAGGCAGGTGAAGGGGCGGCCGTGCCAGCCGGGACGCGACTGGCGAAATAGAATCGGCGACCCCATCACAATTTTCACTAACACCGCCAGAAACAGCATCGGCAGGCCGAGGATCGCCAGCGCGAAGGCTCCGCCCACGAGATCAAAGATGCGTTGAGTGGCGCCGCTCGCCTTCGCGGGGTCGAGAGCGGGCGGCTGGTCTTGGCCGAGGGTGCTTTCGCGCAGCAGATGCTGGTACATCCTGACTTGCGCGCGCTCGATCGCAGCGCGGGAGAAATCGTGCTCCATGCGGAGGCGCGCAGCCTGCCCCATGCGGTCGCGTAATTCAGAATCGTGGAGCAGTTTGCCGAGGGCCATGGCGAGAGCCGCCGCGTCACCCACCGGAACGAGAAAACCGGTCACGCCATCGACGACGGAATCGACTGCACCGGTCGCGGTCGTGGTAACGACGGGAACGCCGCTCGCCTGGGCTTCGAGCGGGACCGCCGGAAAGCCTTCGCGATAGGTCGGCAGTGCGAGCACGTCCATGAGGCGGTAATAAGGAGCGGCATCGGCGACGAAGCCGGTGCGAATGATGGCGGCTGATGATTCGATGAACAGCCGCGTCTCAGGTTCGACGGGATCGCCTTGTTCGAAGTCCCCGACGAGCAGCAGGCGCAGGCCGGGGTGTTTTTCGTGGAGCAGCCGGAATGCGGCGGTCAATTCGCGGATGCCTTTGTCTTTGACGAAGCGGCCGGCAAAGCCGATCACCGGGGCATCCGGAGGGATGCCAAGCCTCTGGAGAAGACAGGCGGTGTCGTCGAGTTGGCGGCCGGCGGGTGAGAAGCGATCGAGCTCTACACCGCCGTTTCCCCGGTTGAGCACAATCGCCCGCTGGCGAGCGACGAGTTGCAGGCCGATGGCAAGGCGGCCGAGGCTCGGGCTCACGCAGACCACGTGATGAGCGCACCGGCAGCTGATCCACTCGGCGGCCCAGAGCACAGCGCGCTTGCAGCCGGTCGTGGTTTCGAGGCGCAGCCCGCGTAGGGTGTAGATGCGGCAGGGAACCCGGGCGAGCCATGCGGCCACGCCCGCCAGCAGGCCGGCCTTGGGAGTGCTTGCGTCGATCATCGTGGGACGCAGCCGGCGAATGGAACGATACACGCGGCAAAACGAGATGAAATCCTTGAACGGGGAAATCTCCCGCTCCATGGGCACGGCTATGCCGGCCACTCCGGCGCGGGACGATATTTCCGCCAGCCCTGGGCCCGGGGCAGACAAGAGCGTTGGCTCAAAGCCCACGCGGGCGAGGCTGCCCAAGATTCCATCGTAGAAATTACAAGCCAAGGCAGAGGTGGCGGCAATCAGGATGCGAGTTGGCGATGTTGAGGTCACTGGCTGTTTGAGAGTTGTCTGCGTGTAGTTGAAAACGCGGTCGGCTCGCTAAAGCGTGGACGCGGCAGAGACGCCAGCCCACACTTCTTGCCAGCGTCGCGCCTGCTGTCGTGAGGCGGGACGGGCGCGATGGGGCAACAGGCGATAATTCAGTCCGGTCGAGACGGCGGTCAGATCGAGTGCCAGGCGGGCTATTTGGCCGAGTACACCGAAGAGCGCATCGGGCACCGTACAGAGCCTGCCTGCATTGCGCGCCAGGACACGGATAAAGTTTGTGCGAGCGACGGCGATCTTGGAGACCGAAAGTGAGGTCTCGCGGTAGGCGAGAAGCGGCTCGTTTAAACACGCGAACCGGCTGCGAGCGTGGGTTCGAAAGAGGAGTTCCTTGTCTTCCATGCGATGGGCGTCTGCACGGTAAGGGTTATTTCGGAACCATTCGGTTCGCCCCATCCAGGTGGGGTGAGGCATGGGGAATCCCGCGTGCGGGCGCTTGCAAATGTCGGCGTGGAGGTTTGGCGTCGGACGGTGGCCGATCAGGCGGCCGTTTTCGCGAAACACGATTACGGCGGTTGCGAGCAGGTCGATTTCCGGGTGAAGGTCGAGGAAATGAACCTGCTTCTCGAGACGCTCCGGATAGGCGATGTCATCGCCATCCATGCGCGCAAAGTATTTTCCGCGAGCAAGAGCGACAGCTTGATTCAAGCGCACCGGCACCCCGTAATAGCCGCGATCGAGAATCACCTCGCCGGTAGAGATGGCGAAGACCCTGGGATCGTTGAATGAACGGGCGACGGCCATGGTGTCATCGCCTGAGCCGTCGTCGATGATCAGCAGCTCCCAATTGCGAAAGGTCTGCCCGATCAGCGAGGCGATGGCTGGGCCGATGGTTGGGGCGCAATTTCTAACCGTCATGCCGATGGTGATAAGAGGCGTTTCCATGTGGGGTTGTGTGCAGCGTGTTGTTTTCCGTGCCGGTTTCCAGGTTCAAGCCGGGCGAAGTGCGGGAACAGGGTGATGGCCGGCGCCGGACGAATGAAACGGCATGGCGGTCACGGCCATAAACTGCGCCGCGCGCGCGTGCTGGTACAAGAGTTCGGACAAGGCAAGAAGAATCCAAACGTGGTGATGATACATGCCATCGACGGACATGCACCAGGCAATGGTGCTGACCAATCCGCAGAAGCAACCCGCGCCGGCATAGCGCAGATCGGGGACATGGCGCCAGATCCAGTGGCTGTTGCGAAGGGCGCGGTAAAGCACAAGGACATAAGCCAACAAGATGACCGGTCCGCCCTCGACGAGCAGCCAGATATAAGTATTGTGGATCTGGTGCATGTCGCCGAAGAAGCGCGGCGATTTGTGAATGAAGGTTCCGATGCCGATGCCAGTCACCATGGTGAGCGGGGAATTGAAATACATGCGGATCCCCTCCTGCATGTAGTCGAGGCGGGATTCGATGTTCCCGGTATCGTCAGTGCGCGCCCGCGCCGCCGTCGCCAGATCCTGGCGCGAGGACATGGCAAAGACACAGGCTGCGATTCCGAGGCCGGCGAGGGCGACGCTGAGACTTTTCTTGATTCGAGTGAAGAACAGGAGTGCGATCCCGCCGCTCAGGAGACCGATCAGCCCGCCCCGTGAGAGCGTGAGCACGCAGCCGGCGACCAGCGCGCAGCCATTGAGGATTTGCAGAACGCTACCCAGGCCGCGTTTTGGCTTCATGCTCAGGATGGCAAACTGAAAGGTCGCGGCCACGGCGATCAATCCTCCGTAGCCGTTCGGGTCGAGCAGAAAGCCTCGAAAGCGCATGCCTCCGGAATTCACCCGCGATTCGACGCCGCCAAATATCGAGAGTACGTATAGGGCCATGCCGGCCAGGTTCACGAGCGAGAGTGCGATAAGAAACGTCCGCAACAATTTTTCGGTGCGGGCGCGGTTGCGGCACAGGATGAGGATCGCGCAGTAGGGCGCCAGCAGCGCCAGCAGGCCCAGATCTTTGTTGAGCCACGTCCATTGCGGCAGTTCGCCCAGTTGAAACGCGGTTGCCAGGTTTCCGAGAGTGAGAAAGAGGAGCACGAAGATCAGGAGGGCGGTGGGTGGTTTGATGATTTTTGGATTTGCCACGTACGAGATGAACGCGCCGGCGATGAGCGGCACGAGGAACAGGTCGGAGACGCTCAAATGAAAGGAACCTGCGCCGACCTGAAGGGAGAAAGTGGTAATCCAGGCGAGCAGCGCGCGCCAGGGGTCGGCCACCCAGAAGACAAAAAAGCCCACCAGAAGGATGCCCCCGATCCAGACCGTCAGCTGTTCCGAGGAGTGCAGCAGAGTCATGAAGTCGCGGAGAATGTCGAGACTATCCGTCATAGAGTGCTCACGGCGGCGGCCAACGGCCGGCTTTTATGCTGGGCGATGGTCAGGGCTAGGGTAGCTCCCGCGGCGGCGATGGTCACTACGGCGGAGCACAACATGGCGAACGCGGCTCCGATCAGGCGCCAGCGTGGAACAAACAGTGCGGAACAGAGGAAGGTGGTGAGAAGAGCGGCGAGGCCGACGGGCAGTTGCACCTTGAAACGACGCACGGCCGACAAAGCGCAAAAGAGGAAGCAGCCGACGGCGTTGAGTCCAGCCGTGAGCGCGAGCAGTTGAAAAAGGCTGCCCTGCTTTGCATACTCCGGCGTGTAGAGTACCGAGAGCAGCCGGTTTCCAACCGCCGAAACAAGTAAAACTGCGACCAGCCCTATTCCCACGCCAATGGCAACCAGCTTGAGGACCAGCTGTTGGAATTCCAGAATCCGGCATTCGGCGAACAGACGGGAGAGACGAGCCAGCGCGGACTGCCCCAGCGAATTGGCGACAACCGTGGTGGCGGTGACCGGGTAGGCGATGGAGGCGAAGATGCCGAGTTCGGCGATGCTCAGCGTGTGCCGGATGGTGTAACGCGGAATACTGGCGCCGAGGGACGCGATGGCGCCGACGAGGCCGAGCGGAAGGCTGGTCAGGGCAAGGGTCCCGATGCGCCGCCAGTTGAAACGGAGCGACATGCCGGCTTCGAAGCGGGCCAGACGCCGTGCAACCCGCAAATCAAAACGAGCGATGACGGCGGCGACGGCGACGGTCCAGAACAAGAGCGCAACCGGAAGGCTACGCCAGAGGGCGAGGCACAACGCAAATACTGCAATTCCGATGCTGCCCCGCAGCAGCAACGATATCGCGACGGAGTCGAGCATTTCAGATTTCTGCATCAGACCGGCGATCACATCGCTGAGAGATTCGAGCGACTTGAAGGCAGCTACTAGCAACAGTACGAAGAGCGCGGCGCTCGACAGCCCGAGAAACGGGGCTGTGGCGGAGACCACCAGAACCGCTGCCGCCGAGCCGAGGAGACGAAGGGTCAGATAATCGGAGAAACGGTACTCGGAGAGCACATCCGTGCTCTGCACTCCGCGCAACTGGAGGTTGGTCAACATGAAGAGAGGCGCACAGACGGCGAGGGCATAGGCGAACTGTCCAACCAGTTCGGGCGACCCAAGCTTTGCAATGGCCGAGAGCATCAGCCACTGGCAGGCGGCGTAACCTGTCCAGCCAAAAAGCGACCAGGTGAAGCCGATGCGGAGGGAGAGCGCGGCCCGTCCGCTGGCGGCAGCCGGGTCGAAGGCCGAGGGTTGCGATCCTTCTAGAGCGTTCGAGGGAGATGCCATGGGGTTGAATGGATTGCGGGTGATTTAGATGAATGGCGGATTGCAGGATGGGGACGGAAAATCTACGGCGCCAGCGCTAGGCTCGAAAAGCCCCTATGGAATGCGATAGATGCTGGCACCGGCAGCTGCCGGTAAAACCAGTTCGATGTCTTTCAGAGTAGTTCTGGCGGAGCTATTCGGCACGAATAGAATGTCGTTGTCGCGCAGGGCGAGATCGGTTGCTTCGGAGCGCAGAATTTTCTTCAGGTTCACCAGTATCTCCTGACGACCAGCGGTAGTGGTGCGGATGAGGCGGGCGGAGCCCTTTGCGGCTGTCGAATTGGTGCCTTGCGCGAGCGCGATGGCTTGCAGGACGCTTAACTGGCCATCGTGATCGAGCGCGAAGCCGCCCGGGTGGACCACGTCGCCAACGACGTAGACGATCCCAGTACGGCCGACGAAGATGCGGTCGCCGGGCAGAATCTCAGGGTTGCTTCCGGGCTTCGGATTTACGCCAGCCGTCAGGGTCACAAACTGCGGGTTGCCCGGCCGCCCAGGATGCGTGATGCTGATGGTCGTGCCCGCGAGTGGTGTGAGCCCTTGCGCTGCCGACAGGTAGTCGACGAGGTCATGCGCTCCAAAGGCGGGATAGATGCCGGGGCTTTTGACCTCGCCGAGGACGGCCACATTCTGGGTGGCATATTCGGCGATGAAGACGGTGACCTGGGGTTCTTTGACGTAGCCACCCTCTGCGAATTTTCGGCCAATGAGGGCGGCGGCTTCCTCGGCCTTCAGGCCCGATACCTGTAGGCTGCCGACCAGAGGCAGAACCACGTCGCCTGTATTGCTCACCCGAAGCTTGCCGCTCAGTTCGGGCGTGTCAAAGACCGACATCTCAAGCAGATCGCCGTTGCCAATCGGTCCCGCCGAACCGCTCCCGAAACCGTTGCCGCCAGGGAGGTTAACCGGAGCGCCAGCGGAGATCGACATTGACGTGGACATCAGCGAATGCTGCGCGTGACCATAGACTGTCGCCAGGACCACAATCGCCGCCAGATAGGATTTCATGAAAGGCTCCTCATAATTGTGTCGGGTCGGTTATGGCGCATCGTTATACCGGATGGACTTCGCTGCCGGGATGAGCGTGGCCGCGATGATTGCCATTGCCGTTGCCATTCGAACTGCCATTGCCGTTACTGTTGCTGCTGCCGGCAGCGTTGTCATGGTAGTAGTGCGAATACTCGGAGCCGTAGTGTCCGTAGTACTGGCTGTACTCGACGGAATCGAAGGAAAGATCGTTGACGATGACGCCGACAATATTCGCGCGCACCTTGCGCAGCACGTCGCGGGTGCGGATCAGGGACTGGCGGCGCGACTGCCCGGAGCGGGCTACGAGCACGACCACATCGGCGATGCGCGCGCAGACGACCGCATCCGTCACGGCGAGCACGGGCGGGGTATCGATGACGATGTAGCGAAACTCCTGGCGCCAGCGCTGCAGGAGCTGGGGCATGGCGTCGGAGGCCAGCATCTCCGACGGATAGGGCGGCATGTGCCCGGCTGTGACCACATGCAGACCGGGAATGGCCTTAGCCGGCACGGCCACGCTATCCGGAGACTGGGTGCCGGCGAGGCAGGCGCTCAGCCCGTTGTCGATCGGGATGCCGAGGCATCGGTGCACCGCGGGACGACGCATGTCGGAGTCGACGAGCAGCACTTTCTGACCCGTCTGAGCGAGCACAACGGCGAGGTTGACGGCATTGAAGGTCTTACCCTCCTGCATCATGGCGCTCGTAACCAGAATGACCTGCGGAGGCGCGACCGGGGACGAAAGCAGGAGCGAGGTACGCAACGCCCGGAAGGCTTCGGCGCTGCCCGAGTTGCGATGCTCCATAGTGACGGGCGCGGCGAAGCGGCGCTCGCCGCGGC
>JBAWAI010000557.1:0-12075 GCA_049589215.1 Terriglobales bacterium
GCCCGCGCGCCCGACTGATTTGCCCTGCATGCATTTCTTTTAATGTAGCATCGGCGATGGGCCTGCAAATCAGGCTTTACGAAGTTTTACTGGCGTTGGCGGCGCATTTACAGCCATCATTTATAACTTATTGGCAACTGGAGGTTGGCGGGCGCGCATCCAGTCTTTTAGTTGGGATGGCTCCATCCGTCAAGCAAAAGCCTTTAACCCCCGGCATATAGGGGGCCGCTGACTTTGATTCCACATTTATGATTCGACTGTTGTGAAAGCTGTGTTCGAGGCAAGAATGACTTTGCTACCCGTGTTGCTTTCGAGAATGATGCTCCGGAGAATCGGGAACCGAAAGACATTGAGCCGGGCGCTGGTCGCCGCGCTGACTTTGGCGCTGGCTGTTCCGCCCGGTTTCGCGCAATCGCCGCCCGCAAACTCTCAAACAGCCCCGGCCGCCAAAGATGCCAAAGATAAAGACGCGGAGCAAAATGCCGCGCCGCAAAACAAAGATTCCGTCGCCACCATCGCCGTCGATGTCAGCGTTGTCGCCCTGCCGGTCACCGTTCGCGACAAGCACGGCGCGATCGTCAAAGACCTCACGAAAGACGATTTCACGCTACAGGAAAGCGGGCGTCCACAGCCCATTAAGTATTTCTCGCTCGAGTCGAATCTGCCCCTCACCATGGGCTTGCTCGTGGATACCAGCTTCAGCCAGCGCGAAACCCTCGATCAGGAGCGCAACGCCAGCCACAGCTTTCTCGATCAGATGCTGACGCAGGAAAAAGACAAAGCATTTCTGCTCCACTTCGATCATCAGGTCGAGCTCTTGCAGGATTTGACCCATAAGCGCGACAAGATGCAAGCGGCGCTCGATCTACTCAAGACCGGCGATGACGACACCAGCCACTCGAACGATCCGAATACCGACGATTCGCATTCCGGCAGCCGGCACGGAGGCACCGAACTTTATGACGCGGTTTACCTCGCGTCGAATGAACTGATGAAAAAGCAGCCGGGGCGCAAGGCCGTCATCATTCTCTCCGACGGCGTTGACCGCGGCAGCCACACTTCGCTGGAGAGCGCGATTGAAGCGGCCATGCGCTCTGACACCATCGTTTACTCGATCTACTTCAAAGGCATCGAAGAGCGCCACGATCGTCATGATAGCGGCAACGGCAATTCCGGGCGCGGCGGCGGCTATCCCGGCGGAGGTTATCCCGGCGGTGGCGGCGGATGGCCCGGCGGAGGCGGTGGTTATCCGGGTGGTGGCGGAGGCGGCGGATCGCGCGGCGGCCGGCAGCCTCGCTCGGAAGAGAAACACGCCGATGGCAAGAAAACTCTGGAGCGCATCTCGAAGGAAACCGGCGGACGCTTCTTTGAAATTTCAAAAAAGGAGCTGGTCGGCGATGCCTACACGAGCATCTCCGAAGAGTTGCGCACACAGTACAGCCTGGGATTCACGCCCGACAAAGATGCCGCCGGCGAGGGCTACCACCATATCGTTTTGCAGGTAAAGAAAAAAGATATGTCGGTGCAGACGCGCGCGGGGTATTACGGGACCGCCGAGAACTAGCCGATCCTTTGTTCGGCCGCAACTGCGTCCGGCTTGAGCGACTACTGCACCGCCAGTTCCTCGCGCAGCGATTTCCCCAGCGCCGCCTGCACTTCGGCTGTCAACTTCCCGCCGCCTGAAGTCAGATAGAAAACGTCAATTGCCATCTGGCCTTCGGTCTCAATCAGCGCAATTTCAATATTGCAGTTGTGCTTCGACATCACCGAGCACATGCGATAAAGCAGCCCAGGGCGATCCTGCGTGAGCACCTGCACCAGCGTGCTGTGCGCCGACGAGTGATCGTCGACTTCGATCTGCGTTGCTATTTTTACTTTCGTCCCGCTCGTCTTTTCTGATTTCAGCCGGTCGCGCAACATGCGGGCCACGTCGGCTTCGCCCTTCACCACCGACGCGATGCTTTTCTTCAGGCGATCCCACTCCTGAACATTCATTTCAAGTGTGCGGAAGCGGTCGGTGAAATAAAACGTATCAACCACGATGCCGGCGGCGTTTGAAAATGCGTTCGCCTTCACGATGTTCATTCCCCAGGCGGCGAGCGCGCCCGAGACTGAAGCGAAAAGAAACGGGCGGTCCGTCGTCAGCAAGGTCAGCTCATACCAGTGCCGCACCTGCTTCAGGCTGCATTCAACCCCATTTGTTCCGAGGCGCGAAACCATGTCGGTGTGCGCCAGCACGTCGCTCGCGCCGTGAATGCGGAGATAGCGCTGCGGCAATCCCTCGAGAAATATGTTGATCTTTTTTCCCGCAACCCCGGCCAGCGAATGCAGGTGAGCGAGATTCTCGAGCCCGGCGCTGGCCGCATCACGCGCGTTGGTGTGCACGCGCTCGTCGGCGCTGCGGCTCAAATAATTTGCGCTCGCGATATAAAGCTGCCACAGATTGTCCGCCTTCCACGGCGTCATGGCCTCGGGATTTACCGCTTTGATATCGGCATACGTCATCAGGCAAAGCATTTTGAGACGCTCCGGCGCCCCGACTTTTTCCGCGAACGACTTCACATTCGCCGGATCGAAGACGTCGCGCCGCATGGCCGCTGACATTTCGAGATGGCTGGCCACCAGATAGCGAACCGTCTCGCGATCCGCCGCATCCAGATCGAGCCGCTCCGCGCAGCTCTCGGTCAGTTGCAGGCTGCCTGCAACGTGATTGTCGCCCGGCAGGCCCTTGCCGGAATCGTGCAGCAGCAGGCTGAGGTAGAGCAGCTCGGGCTGTTCGAGTTCGGCAAGCAATTCGGCGAAGCGCTTCTCCCACTCCGATTTCGATTCCCTCAGGCGATGCAGGTGCTCGATGGCGAGAAAGGAATGCTCGTCGACCGTGTAGCGATGGTAGAAGTCGCGCACCACCAGCGCTTCAATGCCTTTCAGTTCGGGCAGCAGCAGCGTGAGCAGTCGCAGCGCATTCATGGCGCGCAGCGCGTCGGCGGCGTGCGGCTGAAGCAAAGTTTCCTGCAAATAAAGCCAAAGCTCGCCGCCGCGCGGAGGCGTTGACGCCAGCGCTGGCAGGGCCTGCTCAACTTTGTATTCGGTGGTGGTGCTCAACTTCAGCCCGTGCTCGGCCATGAAGTGAAAAAGGCTCAAAAGCTTTTCCGGATCCTGCACGGCGCTCGGCTGCTGCAGAAAAATCAGCCTATCGACCACCGAAAAATCGTTGCTGGGAATCTTCGTGCGCCATCCCTGAAACTGGCGATACAGCGACGACCATGCCGCCGGGATTTCCTCGAGCAGTTGCGTGCACACGCGATGCACGCCGCGCACGTGTCCGAAGTAGATGCGCATCCAGTCGGCGGCGCTCGTGATCTCCGCATCGGGCGCGCCGATCTTGCGCGCGGCCGCCTCTTCCTGCGCGTCCCAGCTCAGTGTGTTGTCGCCCCGGCCGTGGCGGAAGTGAAGAAAGCAGCGCACTGACATCTGGAAATCGAGCGCCTCCTCGAACGCGCGCCGCGACGAAACCGGCAGCAGCGTGGCCGCGTCCGGCCACATGCGCAGCTTCTCCATCGCCGAGATCAAAGCCAGCCAGCAGGCCACGTTATAGTCGCGCAGGCCGCCCGGGCTATCCTTAACGTTCGGCTCGAGATGAAAAACTGTATTGGCAAATTTGTGATGACGCGCTCTCGTCAGCTCCGCCAGATTCTGGATGAGCGCATGACACTCGCGCGCGACCAGCCGCGGAATAGACTTCTCGCGCAGGCGCGTAAACAACTCGCGGTCGCCGGCCAGGTAACGGCAGTCGAGCAGTGAGATGGCAAACTCGAGATTATTCGGGTCCAGCCGTTCGCATTCCGCCAGGCTGCGCGTAACCGGGCTGAGTTTCAAACGCAGATCCCAAAGCTCCTGCGAGAAGCGCCGAATGGGATCTTTAAATTCAGCTTCGCTGCCGGAATCGGCGTGCAGGAAAAGCAGATCAATGTCGGAGTGCGGAAAAAGCCAGCCTCGTCCATAGCCGCCGGTTGCGACAAGCACGAAATTTTTGGGCGAGTTGGGTTCGTCCTCTAGTCCCGATGGTGCCGCACCCGAGCCGCCCGAACCAACGACAATCTCGCTCCACAGCGTCCGCACGATCGAATCCACCAGCGCGGTGCGGCGCGCCACGGCGCTGCGGCCGTCGGCATCGACTGAAAATTCCTGCTGGATGGCGGCCGTTTCCCTTACGTACAGCTCTCGCAACTCGGGGTTGACGGAGGCCGCCGCAGTCATAGGAATCCTGACATCTCGAATTTCTGGCGAGCGCTTAGGTCTCGACTCTCATAAGACGCTCTCGCCGCGCTCGTCGTTGCGAATGCGTATCGCCTCGTCGATGCGCGACAGGAAAATTTTGCCGTCGCCGATCTTGCCGGTGCGGGCCGCATTGGCGATCGCCGCTACCGCCTTTTCCACTGCCTCGTCCGCGAGGACGATCTCGAGCTTCACCTTCGGAATGAGATCGACCGAGTATTCGCGTCCGCGGTAGAACTCGGTGTGGCCCTTCTGGCGGCCATGTCCGCGAGCTTCGAGTACCGTCATTCCTTCGACGCCCACTTCATGCAAAGCGTCCTTGACCGCATCCAGCTTGGAGACCTGAATAATCGCTTCGACCTTTGTCATCGTTTTTCCGCCCTGTTTCCGAGCGGCATCATAACAGTAGCTGGCGCGCGCCTCGTACGGAAATTGAAAGAATTTATGTCGAGGATTGGAAATGCTTATGCAGCCGCCTCCCGCCGCCTGGCCATCGCACGCAATCTGCGGCTCGCGCTCTGATTGACGCCGACGCCTCTTCTGCGGTTGGATGGATGCTGCGTGGAATCTGCGCCTCCTATCTTCGATCCCGAATCGCGGCGGTTGAGCCGCCTCGATACCATCTGGCTGCTCATCTGGCTCGTATTCATCGGCGTGCTCGCCGCCCTGCCTCCCGAGCTCGAATGGCATAAGCAAGTCATCCTGCTGGCGATTGGCGCCGTGCAGGTGCTGGAGTCGCGCATCGTCGCCCGCTTCGATCGGCGCGGAATCTCCTACGTCATCCTGTTGAAGATTTTGCTGGCGGCCCTGCTCATCGACCACACCGGCGAAATCAGCATCAACAGCAGCTACTGGCCCATCTATTTCCTGCCCGTCGTGACGGCTGCGCTGTATTGCGGTCCCTGGATGACAGTTTTCTGGACTCTGCTCGCCTCCGCCACCTACTGCTCGTATCTATATCCGGCGATGCAGGAGTACGAAGTCACGGGCGAGGCGATCGGCTACCTCGTGCTGCGCATCATGTTTTTCTTCCTGGCGGCGATGGTCGTTAATCGCTTCGCGCAGCAGAGCCGCCACCAGACCCAGCTTTATCGAGAACTGGCCGAACGCCTCGCCGAGACGAACCGCCGCCTCGAGCAGGCGCAAGCCGAGGCGCGGCGCTCCGAGCGGCTGGCCGCGCTCGGTCAGCTTTCCGCCGGGCTCGCGCATGAAATTCGCAATCCCCTCGGCGTGATCAAAGGCTCAGCCGAAATGCTGACGCAAAAATTGCAAGCCTCGGACGAGTTATCTCGCGAACTCGCGGGTTACATCTCAACGGAGGTCAACCGGCTGAGCGCGCTCGTCACCGAGTTCCTCGATTTTGCCCGCCCCCTGCACGCCCAGTTACAGCCCGGCAGCGTGACGGCGGTGCTCGATCGCGCGCTGGAAATCGTCGCGTTCCGGTGGAAGGGCAACCCGGTGCGCGTCGAGCGGCATTATGAAGATGACCTGCCGCAGGTTCCGCTCGATGAAAGTCTGTGCGAGCAGGCGTTCCTCAATCTCGTGCAGAATGCTTACGAGGCCATGGAGGAACACGGCGGCACGTTGCGCGTGGAGGCTCGGCTGACTTCCTCAAACGAGCGCGAGGGCGTGCAACTCGTTCTGGCCGACACCGGGCCCGGAATTCCGGATAAGCTGCGCGAGGAGATCTTCAATCCTTTTGTCACGACCAAAAAAACCGGCGTCGGCCTCGGCCTTTCAATCGTCTCAAAAATAATCGACGGCCACGGAGGATCGATTCACGTGGAAAATAGCGCGCAAGGCGGAGCTGTGTTTACGCTGTTCTTTCCATTGCAGGAGCCCGGCGAATCCCAACCGGCAAGAACCACAACGGTAGGATAAAGACCACCGACTGACGACCGACGACGACAACCAATGCCGACCATCCTCATCATCGAAGACGAAGCCAAAATGCGGCGCCTGCTCGAGCTGAACCTCGGCGACGACGGCTTCAAAACTCTCTCCGCCGGCGATGCCGAGACGGGACTTAAGCTGCTCGCCGAGCCCGTGCATCTGGTGCTCACCGACCTCAAGCTGCCCGGCATGAGCGGGCTGGAATTTTTGCAGACCGTCAAACGGCAGAACGCCGAGCTGCCGGTCGTGGTAATGACCGCTTTCGGATCGGTCGAAACCGCCGTCGAAGCCATGAAGGCGGGTGCGAGCGATTATGTGCTCAAGCCATTTTCGCTCGCAGAAATGCGAATGGTCGTCCATAAGGAACTCGACCACTCGCGCCTTCAGGAAGAAAACCGCTCGCTGCGCGAGGCGCTCGGACAAAAGTACAGCCATCCGAACATCGTTGCCCGCAGCGCAAAAATGCAGGAGGTGCTGGCAACCGTCGAGCGCGTGGCGCCCACCAATTCGACCGTGCTGCTCGGCGGCGAAAGCGGAGTCGGCAAGGATCTGATCGCCCGCGCCATTCATGAAAAGTCGCGGCGCGCCTCGGGGCCATTCGTCAAAATCAACAGCACGGCGATTCCCGAGAATCTCCTCGAGAGCGAACTCTTCGGTTTTGAAAGAGGCGCATTTACCGGAGCCGTCGCCAGCAAGCCCGGAAAATTCGAGCTGGCGGATAAGGGCACGCTCTTCCTCGACGAGATCGGCGACGTTCCCGCGGCCACGCAGGTCAAGCTGCTGCGTGTTCTGCAAGAGCGCGAATTTGAGCGCCTGGGCGGAACGCGCACTGTCAAGGTCGATGTCCGCCTGCTGGCGGCAACCAACCGCGATCTGCGCGCCGCGCTCGAACAGGGAACGTTTCGCGAGGACCTTTATTACCGCCTCAACGTCGTGCCCATTGACATTCCGCCGCTGCGCGAGCGCAAGGAAGACATTCCCGAGCTGGCCAATCTCTTTCTCGCGCGCTTCGCGAAGGATTCCGGCCGCCAGCTGCGCGGCATTGCCCCCGCCGCCATGCAGATTCTGCTCGCACATTATTGGCCGGGCAACGTGCGCGAACTCCAGAATGTGATTGAACGCGCCTCCGCCTTGGCCGCCGGGCCCGAGCTGACCGTCGACGATATGCAACTCGATGTGCCGCGTCATCGCGCCGGAGCCGCCGGCGAGCGCTTCTTGCCTGACGGCATGACGCTCGATCAATGGGAGGACGAGATGATTCGCGAGGCGCTCAAGCGCGCGGGCGGCAATAAATCGCAGGCCGCGCGGCTGCTCGGCCTATCGCGGAATGCGCTGCGTTATCGGCTGTCAAAAATTGGCATCGAGGATAGCGAGGAAGGCTAAGCCGGCCGCACAATTTCAAGTTGCGACTTTCAGCTCCGGCCACTGGCCGTCGTACGGGCAGCGGCCATCATAAAAGCAAAGCCCGCCACAAAACAAAAGGCCGGGCGAATTCGCCCGGCTTTTCGCACTGAAAAACTGCCCGAATGCTGGGTTGAGCTGGGTCAGTTTCCCTTTAAAATTCTCGTCCGTCTGGACTCTCGTTCTTCGCCGTGTCAGCCTTCGACTCCAACTTGCCTCGCGCGCACAGGCGCGGCAGCCACACTACATCACCAGCGCCAGGCTCTCCAGTTCGCGCTCGATAACCGGCATTGAGCAACCGGCCATTTCCACCCGCCCGGCAGCATCAATGGCCGCTTGCGGAGACACACCATAGCCGCGGCCCATCAGGAATACCTGCAATACCTCGGCCGCTTCCCGCGAATCCAGCATGCCGCTCTGCAGCAAATCGTTTCTCAAGGCTGACAATTCCATTACTGAAAATCTGTCTTTCATGTCGCCCCCCCCACTTCCGGTTACCTTTACGCCTATTAGACTCATCGGCAACCTGCTTCGTTGCATGCAATCGAAATGCCGTAGCCTTGGGTCTTCTCCCTGGGCATTTTTCCCAGCCCCTCACTATCTAGAACCCGATGATTCGCAAAACGTTGCGGTCCATGGCTCGCCCCGGCTGCAAATCCATCGCCCGCCCCGGCGGTTGACAAAGTGACGCAGTGCGTCGTTTTGGCGCCACAAAAAAGCCCGCCCAAAATGCGCGCGATATAGCACTAAAGTCTGGCGTGAAAAAAGCCGACAGCCGGCTATCTTTCGATCGTGGCCGAGTCGACCAGCATGATGGGAATGTCGTCCTGGATCGGATAAACCCGGCAGCACTGGCCGCATTTCAGGCTCGTATCGTTTTTGACGAGCGCCAGCGGCGTTTTGCAAACCGGGCAGACAAGCATGTCGAGAAGATCCTGGGGAACCATAACGCTTGTATTGTAGCTCCGCTCCGGGTTCGCGGCG
The DNA here is from genome assembly GCA_049589215.1 of Terriglobales bacterium. GTDB lineage: Bacteria > Acidobacteriota > Terriglobia > Terriglobales > Acidobacteriaceae > Acidiflorens. The sequence continues at coordinate 8,554 of JBAWAI010000557.1, forward strand.
ACATCCGCCCTGTCAGATTGAACGATTCCACGATGCGATAGAATCTCAATTCGCGCAGACCAGCCGAACAGAGCAAGGTGAAATGACAGCAAGAATCCTGGAAGGCACAAAAATAGCGGCTGAAATTCGCGCCGAAGTCGCCGCCGAGGTCAAGGCGCTCGCCGCCTCCGGAATTCGGCCGGGCCTCGCCGTTGTGCTCGTGGGCCACAATCCGGCCTCGGAAGTGTACGTACGCGGCAAGGTGAAAAGTTCCGAAGAGGTCGGCCTCTACAGCGAGCAGCATTCTCCACCCGAAACCGCCACCACCGAAGAATTGCTCGCGCTCGTCGACTCGCTCAACCGTCGCGATGAGATCGACGGCATCCTGGTGCAATTGCCCCTGCCGCCGCAGGTCGATTCGAAACGTGTATTGCTCGCGGTCGACCCCGCGAAAGACGTCGATGGATTTCATCCCATGAATGTCGGCTATCTTTCCACCCAGCGGCCCGGCCTCGTGCCCTGCACCCCGGCGGGCGTGATGGAAATTCTCCAGCGCAGTGCGATATCGGTTGCCGGGCAGGAAGCCGTGGTCATCGGCCGCAGCGACATTGTCGGAAAGCCGGTCGCCATGCTGCTCCTGAATCAGAACGCCACCGTCACGGTCTGCCACTCGAAAACGCGCGACCTGCCGGGCGTCTGCCGCCGCGCCGATATTCTCGTGGCCGCCATCGGCCGCGCCGGCATAGTGACCCGCGAATTCGTCAAGCCCGGAGCAACGGTCATCGACGTCGGCATCAATCGCGTAACCGACCGCGCCGAATTCGATCGGCTATTCTCCGGAACGCTCGCCACCAACCCGAAGCGCCTCGAAAATTTTCTGGCCAAAGGATCGACGCTGGCTGGCGATGTCCATCCCGAAGTGGCTGAAGTCGCCGGCGCAATCACCCCGGTGCCCGGAGGTGTCGGCCCGCTGACCATCGCCATGCTGATGTCGAACACTGTGAAAGCTGCAAAGCTGCGCCGAGGCATTGCCCGCTAACCTGCATCAACTGATCGCAACTCCCCAAACACCTCCCGCACCTGCCGCTCCGTAGCTTCCAGCGTTCCCGAATTATCAATCACAAAATCCGCCGCTTTGATCTTCTCCGCCTCGGGCAACTGTGCCGCCATGCGCCGCGCAACTTCGGCTCGCGCAGCCTCTTCTGGAATCCCCAATCTTCGCGCCAGCCGCTCCACCCGCTGCTCCTCGCGGCAAGTGACCACCACCAGGTAGTTAAAGCGCTCCACCGTCCCAGCTTCCAGAATCAGCGCCGCCTCCACAATCGCAATCGCCTTCGGATCGCGCTCGCCAATCTCCCGCATCCACTCCTTCTCATGTGCGATCACCGCCGGATGCACGATCGCATTCAACTCTTTCACCCGAGCCCCTGCCTGATTCTCGCCCGGCACTCCAAACGCGGCTTCCGCCAGCTTTGGCCGATTGATCGTTCCGTCGGAATTGACAATCCCGGCCCCAAACTCCCGCACGACCGCCTCGTAAACCGGCCGCCCCGGCTCCATCAGCCAATGCGCAATCGCATCCGCCTTGATAAGGTGCGCCCCCAGTTTCACGAACATCTCGCCCACCGCTGATTTGCCGCTGGCAATGCCGCCCGTCAGGCCAAGCTTGAGCAAGAGGTCACCCGTAAGAAGAAGAAAATGAGTTGTAGAGATCTCAGTTGTGCAGATCTACAGTCGCGCACGTCTTAGTAACGCAGATCTACGCCAGCAGCCGGGCCGCGTCCTTGGCGAAATACGTGAGAATCATGCTGGCCCCGGCGCGGCGAATGCTCACCAGCGATTCCATCATTACCCGGTCGCGGTCGATCCAGTTGTTGCGCGCCGCCGCTTCAATCATCGCGAATTCGCCCGACACCTGATAAGCCGCCAGCGGCACATCGAACCGGTCACGCGCCGCCGCGATCACGTCGAGATAAGGCAGCGCCGGTTTCACCAGGATCATGTCGGCGCCTTCTTCAATGTCGAGCGCAATCTCGCGCATCGCCTCGCGAAAATTCGCCCCATCCATCTGATAAGACCGGCGGTCGCCAAACTGCGGCGTCGAGTCAGCCGCCTCCCGGAATGGCCCATAAAATCCCGAGGCAAACTTCGCGGCATAAGAAAGGATCGGCGTGTTCTCAAAGCCGGCCTGGTCGAGCGCCCCGCGAATCGCACCCACCCGGCCATCCATCATGTCAGACGGCGCAATAATATCCACTCCCGCCCGCGCCAGCGATACCGAAGTCCGCGCCAGCAGCTCAAGGCTTTCGTCGTTTACGATTTCATACTCGGGCTGCGCTGCGTTCACCGTCGTGTCCATCGCCGCACCCAACTTCTTGCGGTCCTTTACGACCACAATCTTGCCAGTCGCAACGCCATGGTCCGCGGCCGCCGCTCCAAGCGACCGCGCCTCGCCAGCCTGCCGCACGACTCCGCAATGCCCATGCGACATGTATTCGCATAAACAAACGTCGCCGATTACGATAACGTCCTTCACTTCGCTCTTAATCGCCCGCGTAGCCTGCTGCACCATGCCGTCGTCCGCCCACGCGCCCGTGGCCACTTCATCTTTTTTTTCTGGCAGGCCAAACAGAATTACCGAGAGCACGCCCAGCCCTCGCGCTTCGCGCACCTCTTTAACCGCCTCGTCCACCGACAAATTGAACACCCCCGGCATCGACCCGACTTCCTTGCGGACGCCCTTTCCGGGACAGACAAAGAGCGGGTAGACGAAGGCCTCCGGCGTAAGCCGGGTCTCCCGCACAAGCGTGCGGAGGGTCTCATTCTGGCGTAAACGGCGCAGGCGGTTCGCTGGGAATGCCATAAGCCGAATTCTAGCAGCCAGCCTGCCGATGCTGGCGTCGGAGGTCCGAGCCTACCCGCGCTGACTTAAGAGAATTCGTTCCGGGTGGCCGGCTATGCGGAATCAACAGGGAATCAACCGTTGGGTAACCAGCTAAACGAGAGCCGTCTCGTACTCCTCGTAGGCCCCTTTGAAGTCGGTGATCTTATCGTTTTCAAAATGCCACACTCGCGTGGCAACCTCGTCAATCAGATCCTCGTCGTGCGAGACAAGCAGCACCGTTCCCTGATAGCGCTGCAGCGCTATGTTCAGAGCATTGATTGATTCGAGATCGAGGTGGTTGGTCGGTTCATCGAGCACCAGCACGTTCGGCTTTTGCAGCATCAGCTTGCAGAAAAGCAGCCGGGCTGCCTCCCCACCCGAAAGTACGTCGGTCCGCTTGCTGGCATCGTCGCGCGGAAATAGCATCTGGCCCAGCAGCCCGCGAATTTCTTCGGTCGCAGCCCCTGGATCCCACTGATGAAGCCATTCCAGCACGGTCATTCCCGGCTGGACCAAAGCCCTATGGTCTTGGGCAAAATATCCCACCGCCGCCTCATGTCCCCAAACGACCTTTCCGTCACTTATAAACGGCCCGTCGTAGGCGCTGGTCTTGCGTAGTTCGGACTCCGAAACGGTTGCTGAGTTGGCGAGGAGGGCGT
>JBAWAI010000558.1:0-1665 GCA_049589215.1 Terriglobales bacterium
CCTCCAGCAGTTACTTAAGTTACTTTCGATTTACCTATTGGAAAGTGCACGCCGCGAGCCGTGCTCGGACCCTGGTGGAAAAGCAATACTACGGATTCTACTGGATTTATATCGATCAAACAGCATGCATGGCAATCCCACTAACGTGGCCCACGCAACTTATTGCACAACTTAATCCTTATTTTGCCGCCTACCGTCTACAACCACATCTACTATCAAAAATCGTTCTCCCAACCATCCCTACCCGATTCAGGCGGCCGACTCCTTTGCCGGCTCGTCGCGACCTGCGACTCACGGCTCAGTGCCGGCGGTTCAGGCGCGGTGCGAGAGAGCAATTGGCGCGGGTTTTCAGTCTTTTGACGACCGGGGCGCGCCAGCGTTCCAGGTTATTTCAGACACTCTCCATACACCGGAATCGGTTGACAACCCACCCTCGCCGCGAGAGCATAAAAACTAACTCCATCGCTCTCAAAAATGACAAAAGATCTCCTGATTTACGCCCTCGGCATCGCAGTGGTGTGGCTGGTCGCCATGCGCCTGCGCTCCGTCAAAGCCCGCCAGGTCCTGTATCTCATCGCCAGCTGGCTTTTCTATTACAGCTGGGGAGGCTGGCTGATCGTCATCCTCATCTTCAGTTCGCTCATGAACTACGGCCTCGGCGAATGGCTGAAGAAGAAAATATCAGCCGGGCGCCTCTGGGTCGGTCTTTTAGCGAACCTTGCTCTTCTCTGCACCTTTAAATACCTCCCTTTGCTCGGAGCTGCCGCGTCTGATAGCTCTCCACTCGCCGCCCTCAAGCGCATCATTTTCCCCATCGGCGTCTCCTTCTGGACCTTCGAAGCCCTCAGCTATCTCCTCGAGCTCTACCGCGAAGAAGACCTCGACCCGACCCTCGTCGAGTTCTGTCTTTTCATGTCATTTTGGCCAACCGTCATTCAAGGCCCAATCTGCCGCCTCTCCAGCCTGCTCCCGCAATTCAGGCAAGCGTGGTCCGTCAACGAAGACGACCTGCGAACAGGCATCCGCCGAGTCGCCATCGGCCTTATGATGGCCGCCCTCGGCCTCCTCATGGCCGGAGGCCTGCACACCGGCGCCGGCGTCGAAGGGCTCTTCGGCAACACCTCCGCTCACTACACCGGCATCGACGTCTGGTTCCTCATCATCGGCTATGCATTCCAGCTCTACTTCAGCTTCTGCGGATGGTCGCACCTGATGATCGGCGCCTCCCGCCTCTTCGGCATCCAGCTTCAGGAAAACTTCGATCGTCCCTATCTCTCAACCACCCCCTCCATGTTCTGGACGCGCTGGCACATGTCGCTCTCCTTCTGGATTCGCGACTTTCTCTTTCTCCCTCTAGCCACCGCGCGCCGTGCAGTCTGGTGGCGCAACCTGTCGCTGGTCATCTCCATGTTCGTCTTCGGCCTCTGGCACGGCGGCACCCTTCTCTACATGATGTGGGGCATCTACCAGGGCCTTCTTATGGTCCTGCACCGCCAGTGGCAGGAGTTCCGCAAGCGCCTCGACTTCGAATGGACGGGATTCATCCCCACCTTAATCTCGTGGGCGATCACATTCTCCGCGATCTGCATCGGCTACATTTTCTTCGACTCAAAAACCGTCAAACAAGCCTTCGGCATGCTGAAGTCAATCACCTCGCCGCACACC
>JBAWAI010000559.1:0-25602 GCA_049589215.1 Terriglobales bacterium
GACGCCGCTGGCCTGGAGAAAGCTGCAAACGACTTTGCCACCAAGTTTCCGGATAGCGAGCTTCGCATCCTGCTCTTCAAAACCGACATGCATCAGTATCAGAATACGAACGATGCGGATAAGACCGAAGAACTGGGAAGGAAAGTTCTGGCGATCGATCCCGACGATCCGGATTGTCTGACGACGGTCGCCGAAGTGATCGCCGAGCGCACGCGCGATTCGGACATCAACAAGGACCAGAGATATGACGACGGTCTCAAGATGGCGCAGAAGGCGCTGACCACCATAGATACCGATGTGCTGGTGCCGGCGGGCACGCCGCAGGAAAAAGTCGATGCGTTCAAGGCGGGATTGCGGGCGCAGGCCTACTCGACGATGGGTACGATCGAATACAACAAGGGAAATTTCACTGGTGCGCAAGAAGATTTTCAAAAGGCGATCGATGCCTATCCGAGTCAGCCGTACGCGCCCGACGTTCTGCGCTTGGCGCTTTCGTTCGACAAGCAGGGAAAATACGACGACGCTTTAAAAGCTGCCAATCGGGCAGTCGAACTGAGCCAGGAAAGCACGATGATCGGTGGGTCGGCCCGCCGCGAACAGGACCGTTTGCAGAAGCTCACCGGACATGCTCCGGCCGCGCAGCCGCAGACTCAGACTCCTCCGAACCAACCCGCGCCGCAGACGACTCCGCCGCAGAGCCAGCCTCCCAACCATTGATGCGGGCACACAGACGTGGCGACGATGGCGCGATCCGATGAAGTCACGCGAACTCATGGCGCTGGAAGACAGCCTGGGACACCACTTCCAGCGTCAGGAACTGCTGGAACAGGCGCTGACGCATAGCTCGCAAGCGCGCGAGGCGGAGGCCGCAGGCGCGTCGAATGTGGCGTCTTCTTCGTTTTCAGGCCGCGGCGATAATGAATTACTGGAATTTCTCGGCGACGCCGTGCTGGGGCTGGTGGCCAGCGAGACGCTCTTCCACCGCTTTCCCGGATTCCATGAAGGGCATCTGTCAAAGCTGCGAGCTCATCTGGTAGGCCAGCGGCATCTGCTGCAAGTAGCCGAGAAGTTGGAGATCGGCGTCTACATGCGCCTTGGCCGGGGAGAAGAAAAGAGCGGCGGACGCGGCAAGGCGAATCTCCTGGTCGATGCGCTCGAAGCGATTCTGGCCGCGCTCTACCTTGACGGCGGCTGGCCGGTCGCGCGCGACTTTATCGTTCGCGCAATTCTGGAGCCGGAACTCGCGCACATGAACCTCGAAACCAGCGCGATTCCGGTGATGGACTTCAAGTCCGCGTTGCAGGAAACTCTCCAGGCGACTGGGAGAGCGCAACCGGTTTATATGCTCGTCAAAGAAGAAGGTCCCGAGCACCGGAAGACTTTCACGGTCGAGGTGAGGCTGCCGGAATTGGACGCCGCACAATTTGTTGGGCGTGCTGAAGGCGCGACCAAAAAGCGAGCCGAGCAAGAGGCAGCACGGCAGGTTCTGGAGCACCTCGCCAGACTGCCCGTGGCCGAGAAAGAATAAAGATCCCACTGGGAGAGAACGACACCTTACGTTACAGAAACAGTTACAGAAATAGTTACAGAAACGAGCTGTGCAAGCGGATCATCCAACCATAGTGATGTCCTGGAGCGAAAAAATCCTGACCGGCGGGTGGGCGGTGACGGTGCAATCGATCGCCGGAACCATCGCCATCGCCGTGTTCGTGGTCACCTTTCTGGCCCAGGCTTTCACGATTCCATCCGAATCGATGGAGCAGACGCTCTTGATCGGCGACTATCTGCTGGTCGATAAGCTTTGCTATGGCGACGGTGGCCTCTTGAGCAGGCTGTTGCCCTATCGCAAGATTGGCCGCGGCGATGTGATTGTCTTTCGCTATCCAGTGAATCCTGCGCAGGATTTTGTGAAACGTGTGGTAGCCGTGCCCGGAGACCGGATCAGGATGATCAACAAACAGGTCTTCATCAATGGCGTCCGGCAAGAGGAGAAGTTTGTGCAGTTCGTCACCAGGACGCGGAATCCTTACCGCGACGATTTTCCGCACATGGACGCTGCCGACTATGGCGTCGATGCAAAATGGTGGAAGCAGATGCCGAAGCTCGTCGAAGACCATGAGCTGATCGTGCCGGAGAAGAGTTATTTTGTGCTGGGAGACAATCGCGACGACAGCCAGGACAGCCGCTACTGGGGTTTTGTCCCGCGGGAAAATATTATCGGCCGCCCGCTGGTGATCTACTGGTCATCGTCCGATCCGAGCGACGACCTCACCCGGTCGCCGAGCACGAATGATAGACTTTATCACTTCGCCTATGCGGTGACCCACGTATTTCAAATGACGCGATGGGCACGCACCTTCAAGCTGGTGCGTTAGAGGAAACTGAATGGAACAAGAGCGAAGAACGAGCCTGGAGCCTGAAAAGGCCCCGCCGACACGAGTTACCCTGACCGACAACGCACCCGAGAACACAAACGAAATTCGCGAAGAAGAAAAGCCGCGCGAAACGGCGATCGAATTTTTGGCTTCCATCGCCGGACTGCTTGCGACCGTCCTTTTTATCATGACCTTCGTATTCCAGACGTTCGCCATTCCCTCCAGTTCGATGGAAGACACGCTGCTGATCGGCGATCACGTTCTGGTGGACCGCGAACGGGTTGCTCCGCCGTCGAAGTGGGTGGGGCCGCTGCTGCCTTATCGCGACCTTCGCCGTGGCGACACGGCCGTGTTCCTCTCGCCTGAACAGCCGGGACTTTTCCTGGTGAAGCGCATCATCGGAATTCCGGGAGATCGTATTCACCTGGTCGATGGCGTCGTCTATCGCAACGGCGAGAAACTGAATGAGCCTTACGTCAAGCATGTGGACGCCGATAACTTCGATGCCTACCGCGACGATTTCCCCTCCGTACCGCCTTCACCGTCCTATCGCGTAAGCAACGAGAAGTGGCGTGAGGAGATGCCGGGCCACGTGGTGAATGGCGAGATTGTGGTGCCGCCAAACAGCTACTTTGCCATGGGCGACAACCGGGACGTGAGCTACGACAGCCGCTATTGGGGCTTCATTCCCCAGGCCAACCTTATCGGGCGGCCGCTGGTCGTCTATTGGTCGTTTATTACTCCGCCTGATGCGTACTATGCGCAAGGCGCGGGCGATCGCGTCCAGTCGATGCTGCACACCATCGTGCACTTTTTCGATGAGACGCGCTGGTCGCGCACGCTGCGCATCGTAAGGTGATTTTCCCGGCACTTCGAGATCGGCGAAACACGAAATTGCTTATGGAATTCGGCTTCTAGAAGGAAAACCGATTGGCCAGAAAAGTAAAAGAAGAAAGAGAAATCGAGCAGGAACGGAAGCCACGCGAAAAGTACCAGAAGTCGCGCGAAATGGATCCAAAGCTGGCCGAGGTGGAGCAAAAGCCGCGCGAAACGGCAACTGAATTTCTGGCCTCGATCGCCGGCGTGCTCGTCACTGGCCTTTTCATCATCACATTTATATTGCAGGCGTTCGAAATTCCCTCCAGTTCGATGGAAGACACGCTCCTGATCGGCGATCACGTCTTTGTGAACCGGGAATGGTTTGCCGCGCCCACGCGCTGGATGGGGCCGATGCTCCCGTACCATGATCCTCGCCACGGCGACATCGTTGTGTTCCTCTCTCCGGCCGAGCATGGCCTGTTTGTGGTGAAGCGAATCATTGGCATTCCCGGCGACCGCATTCACTTGCGCGACAACGTCGTTTATCGCAATGGCGAGAAGCTTGATGAAGCCGCCTACGTGCAACACAAACGCGATCCCAACGATCCTTACTATGAGGAGCGCCGGCCCTATCGCGAGAACTTCCCCGAAGTTGCGCCATCGAGCGTGGACAACCTTGCCGAAGATTGGGAGGCCAGCCTCAGTTCGCATATCGAGGGGCAGGATTTGGTGGTTCCGCCGAACAGTTACTTCGCCATGGGCGATAACCGCGACGTGAGTTATGACAGCCGCTACTGGGGATTTATTCCGCGCTCGAACGTGATTGGGCGTCCCATGTTCATCTACTGGTCGTTCATCACTCCGCCGGATCAATATCAGATGCGCGACGCCGGCGACCGCCTTGGATTTCTGGCTCACACCATTATTCACTTCTTCGATGAGACGCGCTGGCGGCGCACGCTACGGATCGTAAAGTGAAATTTCTGCGTTCGAAACGCGGATGGGCGCTGATCGCGGCGCTTCTGCTCTTGCTGTTTCTTTTTCGTCCCGGCATCCATCAACTGCGCAACCGGATCGCGAACTCGATCGGATCGGCGCTCGGCAGGCGCGTCGCCATCGACGATGTGCGGCTTCGTGTTCTGCCGCGGCCGGGCTTCGACCTCGAAGGCCTCGTCATTTATGACGATCCCGTTTTCGGCGCGGAGCCAATGATCCGTGCTCAGGATGTGTTTGCCGCGATTCGCTTTCGTTCGCTGTTGCGCGGACGCCTTGAGATCGCGAAGATGAGCGCGACCGAGCCCAGCATCAACATCGTCTGCAATACTCAGGGGCGCTGGAACATCGCCAGCCTGATCGAACGCAACGCGCAGATTCCCGCTGCGCCGACGCAGAAGCCTTCGTCCGAGCGGCGGCCGGCGTTCCCCTACCTCGAAGCCACGGGGGCGCGAATTAATTTCAAGATTGGACAGGAGAAGAAGTCATACGCGCTAACCGATGCCGACGTGGCTTTGTGGCAGGATTCGGAGAACTCCTGGGGCGCTCGCATGAAAGCGCAGCCCGTGCGCACCGATCTCAATCTGACCGATACTGGCCTTCTGCTCGTCGAAGCGAACTGGCAGCGCTCTCGCAATCTGCGCCTGACCCCGATGCGCGTCACACTGGCATGGGAAAACGGGCAACTCGGGCAGATCACAGCATTAATGAGCGGCCGCGACGGCGGCTGGCGCGGAGCGATGACTTTAACCGCGGATATTTCCGGTACTCCCAGAGAGTTGGCGATCGAGAGTCGGGTAGCGATCGGCGGCTTTCGCCGTTACGACATTCTGAACAGCCAGAGCGTGAATCTCGCCGCGGGCTGCGCGGTCAAATTCAGCGCCACCGGTCGATCACTCAGCGATCTCGACTGCAAGGCGCCGGTCAGCACCGGCTTGCTGCGTTTGCGCGGCAACGTGGAGGCGGGAAATTCAGTGGGTGGCGGAGTCGCGGTCACTGCCGCATCCCATCCCGAGTACGACCGAGCAGCCTACGATTTGATTTTGTCGGCGGAAAAAGTGCCATTCCCGCCGGCTCTCGCATTGCTTAAAGTGGCGAAACAGCAACTGCCCGCCGATCTTACGGCGCGCGGCGTTCTCGACGGCGAGTACCGCGCGGTTTCGAAAGGCAATGATCCCGCCGCGCTTTCCGGAACGATGATGGCGAGCGATATTCGCCTCGTGTCGAACGGCCGCAAGGACACGATTGCGCTCGCCAGTTTTCCATTGACGCTGGTTGGGGATTCAAGTCCTGGCAAGCCGCGTCGCCGCGGCGCGGCGATAAGCGCAAAAATGATAGACGGTAGAAAGGAAGTCGACTCAGAACCCGCTGCAGCCCACCTGCGCATCGGGCCGGCATCGTTGCAGGTCAACACTTCCGCTCCCGACATCGCCGGCGGGTGGATTTCGGCGGATGGTTATAGGTTGTTTTTGCGGGGCGATCTGGAATTCAGCAATCTGTTTCGCCTGGAGAGCATACTTGGCGTGCCGTCGGTGCGTCCGGCGGCTGAAGGCGACGCCAAACTCGACGTCAGCATTTCCGGCAACTGGCGAGGATTGTCGGCTCCCAACGCGCTCGGCACTGCCCAACTTCGGAACGTGCGTGCTGAGACGCATGGACTAAATACTCCCATCGAGATTTCGTCGGCGATGGTCGTGCTCGCGCCGGACATATTTTCAATGCAGAAACTCGTAGCTCAGACAGGAGAGACGCGCTGGACCGGTTCGGTTGCGGCCCCGCGGCACTGCTCTCCCGCGTGCGTGTATCAATTCGACCTCGCCGCCGATCATCTTTCGGCCGAAGACCTTGCCGAATGGTTTACGCCGCATCCCGCGAAGCGGCCGTGGTATCGCATCCTGAATCCCGCCGAGCCGCCGGGGACCTCGCCGCTCCTTGCGCTTCAGGCCCGCGGTAAATTGCATGTTGCGCGGCTGGATCTGAGAAAGTTGGTCGCGTCACAAGTGGCCACGGAGCTCAGCGTTGAGCGCGGCAAGATAACCATGACCGGCCTGCGGTCGACCATTCTGCAGGGCACGCATCTGGGAGATTGGACGGTGGATGCATCGACCCTGCCGCCACACTATCGGGGCAGCGGCACACTCGAGAACGTCGCGCTCGAGCAACTCGGCGCGCTCATGAACGACGCGTGGATTGCGGGTATCGCGGACGGCAATTTTGACTTGGACACGTCAGGCGGAAGTTTCCAGGAGCTGGCGGGGAATTCCGAGGGCAAGCTGAATTTCGTCATGCGTAATGGCAGTCTGGAGCGCATTCAAATTCCGGGGATGCGCGGTCCGCTTTCCGTGCACCGTTTTGCTGGAGAGCTGAGCGCCAGGAAAGGCGTTTGGGAACTCACCGGTGGCCGGCTCGAATCGCGCGATGGCTTTTATCAAGTGAGCGGAACGGCGGAGCCTGAAAACGGCCTTAATTTTGTTTTGACGAGAAGCGATGACCAATCATGGAACCTGACGGGTACGCTGGCCAAGCCGCGCGTGACGCCCGCGAATCAGGAGATCAGCCGCAAAGACGCGAACGCGGCGAGCGAGCCGAAACAGTAACCGAATGGTGAAGTCGCAACCTCGTCATTCCTTGTCAAACGGTTTGGGCGGCAGCAGCACTTGCACTCCGAAGTAGCCGACAAAAAATGGCTGGTTGCTATGCACCGGTTCTACGCCGCGTCCCGCCATGAAGAGCAGAATGAATGGGCTATGTAACTTGTATCGGGCGCCGACATCGATAGTCGGTTGCGCATAGCCCGGACGCCACGTCCCCGTTGCATAGAATTCGGAATCGATCTCCAGCTTTTTCGTGAACTCGCGACCTATAACCAGCCCAGTCAGCCAGCCATCCGGCCCGAGATGCACGAACTGGTATCCGCCTTCCAGATTCACGTCGACTGGCCCGATCTTTTTCGTGAACTCGAGCGGGAGAATCAAGCTGTCACCCGCCGGCGTGATGCCGCGTCGCACCGCGTCGTTGGGATTATTCACCGATAATTGCGGAAAGACGGATAACCCCATGCCATTTTCTCCGCTGTCATAGAAGCGCCACTTCACGCCAAGTTGATCCTGCTCCATTCCATATTTCACCCTTTCGCCCGGATTGTGAACGCGCAGCCACGCGCTTTCATACGTGAGCTGAATGCGGTCTCCCAGGCCAAAGTTGATGTCGACGTCCGGAGTATGGGAGATGGAGTCGCCACGATAGAAAAATGGCATGTAGCCGAAATTGATCTCCCAGCTCTTATTGCCGGGAGTTCCCGGATCGTTGGTGTAGTAGGGCGGCCCGCCTTGCGCGAGCGACGCACTCGAAGCGCAAACTATCAGGGCGCAAATGAAATAGATAGTTCGCAGCCTGACTTGAAACGCAGTGGATCCGGCTGCGTGAGATTCGGACTGTTTAGGGAGCATCGGATGCGACCCTTGAATTGGGCCCAGAGCTCCGTTCGCGGAATCGAAAAGCTGGCATAAAGACGTATGACGATTCTATCGTGCCGATGCGATCGACGCGGAGGGTTCGTCTTATGATTCGATACGCCCTGATTGGCCCGGTTCTTTATCGGCGGCAAGTCCGGGGGCGCGGGGATGCCCGATTACAGACCCGAGAAGAATCCAGATTCCGAGGGCCACCCACTCCCATCCCGAGAAGTGTCCCGGAACAAACGGGAGAAATTTCATCATGATCATTGCAAGTCCGACCAATGCACCGAGCAGCGCAATCGAAAAATCGCGAGTCCGTGGCCGCGTCCACAAAAACGCCGCGCACACGGCGAACCATCCGGTGGCGGAGGCGACCGAGCCCACCTCGGCAATCGGCACCAGGATCGCCGACCCGAGAAACATGCACAGGCCGGTGGCAATTCCAGTCACCAGCACCGCGGGGGAAGGCGTCTGATTCTGCGGGTGCACGGTCGCGAGTTGCTCTTCGAGCAATCCACGGCGGGCCATCGCAAACAGCAGCCGGCTGGCAGCAACAAAATTTCCGTTGAACACTTTGAATAACGACAACAGCGCTGCGCTCATGATGATGCTTACGATCCAGCGCGCGCCGACGGCGTGTTCGAAGGCGACTGCGGTCATAAAGGGTGCGTCCGTCAATTGGCGCCAGGGTGCGACGAATCCGACCGCCGCGATTACAACGATGTAGAACATAAAACCAACAACGATGGCGCTGAAGATGACGCGCGAAAATCCGCGGGCGCGAAATTCGGGACTCGCCTCTTCCGCCGCCTTGGTTACGGATTCGAAGCCGGTCATGAAGTAGGGAACAATCTGCAATACGAGGAGGATCGAAACCAGTGGAGTATGCGTGAACAACGGAGGAAAGTTCGCAGTCGATCCGCGCGCGACGCCGCAAGCGACGAAGATGACAAAAAGCGCAAGCGTGCCGAAGGTCGTCCAATTCTGAAAGGTGGCACTCAGCCGGATGCCGCGATAGTTGACGGTCGTCACCAGGGCCGTGAGCCCGAGTCCGATGACAAGATGCGGCACATAAACAGGCTTGCCGGCAACGCTGTAGATTTCGATGCGATTGAGCGCCGGAAAAATAAATCCGGCGACGCGCCCGACCGCAACCGCCTCCCAGGGGCAGACGATGAAATAAGCGAGCATCATCATCCAACCTGTATAGAAGCTGACAGGCCGCGGGAAGACCTTCGCGGTGTAGGCGACCTCGCCGGACGCATCGGGCATGGTCATCACCCATTTGCCGTAGACGAAGCCAATAGGAAGCAGAAGAATGCCGCCGATCGCGAAGCCCAGGATGCCGCCGAGTGGGCCGCCGCGCAGAAGCCAGTCGTCCATAACGACGAGCCACCCGACGCCGACCATCGCGCCCCAGCCAAGCGAGAAATAATCGGCGAGGCTTAGTTGGCGCGCGAGGCGGGTCACCATGCGCAAGCTCGAATCGGAAGCGCACGGTGCAAATAAATGTGGTGCAAATAAATCCGGAGACAAATCAGTTGGAAGAAAGCAGGGAAGCAGCGAGCGGAAGAGCGGCGAAGAAGCCAGCCGCCGGCCGTCAAAGTGCGCGGCGTGCGCGTTTTTGGAGGCGTCCTCCTCATGGGCGCGAATTATAAAGCATCGCACCCATGAGGCCGACTACATCAGGCGACTGCGAAGCGCGGAGGCCACTCCGGCCGCAAGATGTACAGTGCTTCCTTGAGCGAAGAAATCTCAAACACGCTGCTCAGGCGCGTGGCGTCGAGAATGCGCCGGAAAAACAGCGGAGGATTCACCAGCTTCAGCCGCGCGGAATTTTGAACAGCCCAGCGGCGAACGATCAGCAGCGTTCCCAATCCGCCCGCATCCAGTTGCTGAATGTCGGAGAGGTCGAGCACGAGCACGCGCAGGCGTTCGAGTTGGTCGATGCTACGGCGAAATGTATCAAGGGCGGCTCCACGGACCATGCGGCCCGAGCAGCGCACCACGGCTACATCCTGCATGCGGTCGATTTCGTATTGGAGCTCCATACGCTTACTTTCCGTACTCTTGTTCATACGATCCTGCCTTGGGAAAAGTTCCCTGGTTGGCGATGCGTTGTGTTGTTGTTTTCCGATGTCGTTTTCTAATTAATAGACGGGCGACGACCGCGAAAGTCACCGCAGGCAAATAGAAGTTCGTTTAGGTTGTGGAGTACTCAGATAGCGGAAATGCCAGTAAAATCAAGCACCTGACTGCCAATTGTGGAAATCTTCCAAAGCACTGATGACCTTCAGATTATCCAGAATCTTGGTCTTGATCGGCAGAAAGCGATTCGAACTTTAGGCTCTTCAGGAAGGAATTTCCCAGCCCTCATTCTTCATCTTTTCATTCGTCCAGTGCTGCAATTCCTGGAACAGCGCAGGCTCGATGACTACAAAACGCAGGCCTGCTTTTCCCCCAACGTCAGCCCACACGAGGCGGCCTTTGGCGTGCATCACGGTTTCGCTGTCCGGCAACAGAAAGCTGACGTCGAGCACTCCCGCAAAGCCGACGGGATCGCTGACCGCATCGAGTCCCATGCCGCCGGTACTTAGATTGACTGCCTGCGTCTGGATCTCGTTGCCGTTTGCGTTTCGGAGCGTGACAGGCAGACTTACTTTGGCGCGGAAAAATTTCTGCTGCTCCTGGCTGATGATCCCAAGCGGAGCCGACCCGTCTCCCGA
Organism: Terriglobales bacterium; assembly: GCA_049589215.1. GTDB lineage: Bacteria > Acidobacteriota > Terriglobia > Terriglobales > Acidobacteriaceae > Acidiflorens. The sequence goes on from JBAWAI010000559.1 coordinate 10,372, forward strand.
CGGCGCATCGATGCCATACTCGCGGAGTTTGCGGCTCAAGGTGCGGCGCGAAATCCCAAGTTGCTCGGCCGCTTGCGTGCGGTGACCGCCGGTCTGCTCGAGAGCCTGGATAATCATCTGCTCTTCCATGTTTTCGAGATTACCCTGCGGCAAACCTCGTCTCGGCGGAGGCGGGACTGCGCTTTGTCCATTCAAATCGGCTATGACCTCTGCCGCGCCGATCTCGCGGTCGGGAGAAGACATTGCCAGCTTGGCAACCGAGTTGCGCAGTTCACGAATATTGCCCGGCCACGGATAAGCCTGCAAAGCGGCAATCGCGTCCGCGGAAAAACTCTTGTCAGGCGCTTTGAGTGATAGGAAGTGAGCGGCCAGCGTTGCGATGTCTTCGGGGCGTTCGCGCAGTGGGGGCACGCGCAACTGGAACTGGCTTAGCCGGTGAAACAAATCTTTGCGGAAACGCCCTTCTTTCACCGCCAGATCGAGATCCTGATTCGTGGCTGCCACCACGCGCACATCGACCGTGATTTTGCGATTTCCGCCCAGGCGATAGTAAGGCGCGCCGTCCAGCACGCGCAGCAGCTTGACCTGAATCTGCGGCTGCAGCTCGCCAATTTCGTCGAGGAAGATCGTGCTCTGGTGAGCCAGTTCGAATAATCCCGGCTTGGACGAATCCGCGCCGCTGAATGCGCCTTTTTCATAGCCGAACAATTCACTCTCGACCAGGTGCTCGGGCAGCGCGGCGCAATTGATATCGACCAGCGCCTTCTTGTGGCGATATGACGATTCGTGGATGGTGCGGGCGACGAGTTCCTTGCCCGTCCCGGTTTCCCCGACCACCAGCACGGTTTCGGTGTGACCGGCTACCCGGTCCACCAAACCCATGAACTTGTGCATTACCGGGCTGGCAATCAAAAATTCCGTTCCCTCGATCACACGCCGAGACGTGGTATTCGCGGGTCCGCGCGCCGATCCCCGGCCCGATGCTGGCACTTTCTGATCGGTAAGTTCGGATGCGACGGCGACCATCCCTGCGGGCGCGGAGTTTGCGTCGCGCAAAAGCGATACACAAAGATGAACGGAAAATTCCTCGCCCCGCCGGGTTCGGATGTGGAGCATTGCCTCGCAGCGCCCCTTTTCGCGGACCGCCGGAAGCACAAGGTTGGTGAACACAGAACGATCGTCGGCGGAAAACAAGTCCGCCAAATTTGTTCCCACCAGCTCCTCGGGGCCGTAACCGTAGCGGCTCAAACCTGTGTTGCAACTCGCGATTACGCCGGCAAGGCTGGCCATGAGAACGGCCTCTTTTGACTGCTCCAACTTCGGCGGGTCGGGGATCTCCGTATCAGGGCTGCGGCGAGGCGCAGCGGGACGCGACAAGACTTGATCGCTATCCGGAACCTTCTTAGCTTTGTCCATTAGCGGAGACACGTGGAAATTGGCACTCCTCGGGCAGAAACCTGTTGACGGTGTTGACGCACACCAGTCATCGATAAACCGGTCACCGGTAATGTTGGCTGATGAATGTACAGTCCGCTATTCGTTTCGAGGGGGAACAGGACACACAAGTCCATGCTGACACATGGCTGCGGCGCGGTGAATCGTAGGGCATCAGGCGCTCACACCAAAGTAACGGGCCGAATTCGGCGGCGCGAGTCGGTGTTCGATTACCTCGGTAAGTACGCCGTGTTTCATCGCTGTTTTACCATCACGTTAAAGGAATAACTTGCGCTCTGGCTGTCGCTTGCAGCCGGGAAGACTAAATTTTGTGCGGCCCGGATACAAGTATCCGCGAAGGCCTGACTTTCGAAAATGAGTCTTCATTCACTGTAGGGCAGACGACGGGGCATCAACAGGCGGTCGAGCGGTCTACATTCACGCGAGCTAAGCGAAAGGCGCAGTGCGATTGATGTCGAAGCGGGCTACGGCTTTTATCACCACGACTGCCTTAATCGGCATGCTGGTGGTGGCCCATTCCGTCTGGTACTGGAACAGCACTAACCTCGCGCGATTCTTCTGCTATCTCCTGATTGCCACGCTGGCCTCGGGTCTCAAGATTCAACTCCCCGGCATCGACGGCACGATGTCGGTCAACTTCCTTTTCATCCTGCTGGGTGTGCTCGAAATGAGCCTGCCCGAAACACTGGTAATCGGTTGCACGGCAAGCCTGGCGCAGTGCGTATGGTCGTCGCGCCGCAACACCGATCCAGCCAAGCTGCTGTTCAACGTCTTCAGCATGATGGCCAATGCCATCGCGCTCTCATACTTTACGTTTCACCGTCTGGAAAAAATTCTCGGCGAAAGCACACCTCTGCTGCTGATCGTTACGGCGCTGGTTTTCTTTCTCGCCAACACCCTGCCGGTCACCATCATCATCTCGATGACCGAGGGGAAATCGCCGCGTAAAGTCTGGTCGGAATGTTATTTCTGGACCTTCCCTTATTACCTGGTTGGCGCCGCGATCATTTTTTTCGTCGACTTCATCAACCGGCACACCGGATGGCAAACGACCCTCATGGTGCTGCCGATTATTTATTGGGTCTATCGCTCTTACCGCCTCTACCTCGGACGTCTGGAAGCGGAGAAGATGCAGGTGGAAACAGAGAGACGTCACGCCGAAGATGTCGCCCGGCTGCATCTGCGGACAATTGAAGCGCTCGCCCTCGCCATTGAAGCTAAAGATCACACGACTCACAAGCACCTGCAGCGCGTCCGCGTCTATGCGGTCGAGATCGCCAGGGAACTCGGCTACTCGCCGGATGAAATCGAAGCTCTGCGTGCCGCGGCGTTGCTCCACGATATCGGCAAGCTTGCCATCCCCGAGCACATCATCAACAAGCCCGGACGCCTCACGCCCGAAGAATTTGAAAAGATGAAGATCCATCCGATCGTTGGGGCGGAGATTCTGGAGCGCGTCGCGTTTCCATATCCGGTCGCGCCCATCGTGCGTTCGCATCACGAACGCTGGGATGGTTCGGGTTATCCGGATGGACTGAAAGGTGAGGAGATTCCCCGCGGAGCGCGCGTTCTGGCGGCCGTCGATTGCCTGGATGCGCTGGCCTCGCATCGACAATATCGCAGCGCGCTGCCGCTCGATGCGGCGATGGAAGCGGTCACTGGTATGTCTGGCTCTTCCTTCGATCCGGCTGTCATCGAGATTTTGCAGCGCCGGTACCGTGAACTTGAAGATATGGCGCACGCCTCGAAAGATGCGGTCGAACCCGGCCTCTCCGTACATGTCCGCGTCGATAAAGGCGCGCCCGCAACCGGTTTCGAGCAGTCCGGCGGCTCTCCCGCGAACGAAACCGACTTTCTCTCTTCGATCGCTTCGGCGCGCCAGGAAGCGCAGACCATGTTCGAACTCAGCCAGGATTTGGGCAACTCGCTCAGTCTCGGCGAAACCCTTTCGGTTCTGTCCGTACGCCTGCGAAAGCTTGTTCCCTACGATTCGATGGCCGTGTTCCTTCTGAAAGAAGGCCGCCTGGTGCCCGAGCTGGTGAGTGGAGACAACTTCCGCCTGCTCTCCTCGCTGAACATCAAAATTGGCGACGGCATCTGCGGGTGGGTCGCCGAGAATCGTAAGCCTATCGTGAATGGCGATCCCACCCTGGAAGCCGGGTACACCCCTGATCCCGCAAAGTTTATTACGCAACGCTCCGTGCTGGCGGTGCCGCTCGAGGGCCTCAACGGTGTGGTGGGCGTGCTGGCGATGTATAGCGCGGATAAAGACGCCTTCACGGCCGATCACCTGCGCATCCTGCTCGCCATCAGCTCCAAAATCGCGCTCTCCATGGAGAACGCTCTCAAGTACCAGCAGGCCGAAAGCTCGGCGACCACGGACTACCTCACCGGCCTGCCGAATGCCCGCTCGCTCTTCGTGCATCTGTCGCGCGAACTGGCACGATGTCGCCGCACCGGCACCTCACTCGCGGTCATGGTATGCGACCTCGACAATTTCAAGCAGATCAACGACCTTTACGGCCACCTCGAAGGTGACAATCTGCTGAAAGATTTCGCTTCCCACCTGAGTGATACCTGCCGCGGCTATGACTACGTCGCCCGCATGGGTGGCGACGAATTCGTAATCGTGGCCCCTGGCCTGAACCAGGACACGAGCATCGAGAAAGCCCGCCGTCTAAATCAGCTGGCGATCGATGCTGGCCGCCAGATTGCCGGACGCAATCTAGTATCGCTGAGCGTCGGTACGGCTTTCTGCCCGCAAGATGGTTTCGATGTGGAGCGCCTGCTCGCTGAGGCCGACCGGCGCATGTACTCCATGAAGCAGCTTCATCACTCCGAGTTGGCTTGCGAGCCGGAGATACCAAATTCGCGCTCGCGGGGCGCGACCATTAACTGAGGGCTCTCTTTATGCTTCTGAGAATCGTCCGCCACCTTGCCGCCATCGCCGCGCTGGTGCTGGTCGGCGGCTTGCTTTCGGCAACGCTGGTGCGAATGGCGCCCGGCTTCGATTCCGACGAACGCGAACTGGATCCCAGCCTCAACGCGGAGAGCGTCCAGGCCCTGCATGCCGCGCGCGCGGGTGAGCACAATGTGTTGCGCTTCTATGCGGGCTATCTGCGCGGCGCACTGCACGGCGATCTTGGCAGTTCTCACGCTCTCGGCCAGCCCGTCGGCGCGTTGCTTCGCGAGCGTTGGCCAGTCACCTTGCGCATCGCCGGAATCGGTCTTTTACTGGGATGGATTCTGGCCTCCACCCTGGCATTCAGCTCCAGCCTTTGGCGGCGTCCGCTGTACGAAATGTTCGGCCTGACTTTGAGCGGCGCTTTTCTATGTATTCCAGCGGCCGTGCTCGCGCTCATGTCGGTCATCCTGAACACCCCCGGATACCTCGCCATCGCCCTGATCGTTTTCCCGAAGATCTATCGCTATGAGTCCAACCTGCTCGTCAAAGCCTACGCGTTGCCCCATATCACCGCCGCTCGTGCCCGCGGGCTGGGCGAGCTGCGGATTCTGGCCTGGCATGTGCTTCCGGTCGCCGGACCGCAACTGATCGCGCTGGCCGGGGTCACGATCAGCCTTGCGCTCGGCGCCAGCATTCCCGTCGAAAGCCTATGCGGGTTGCCGGGGATCGGCCAGTTGGCCTGGCAGGCCGCGCTCTCCAGAGATCTGCCGTTGCTCGTCAACCTCACCGTGCTGGTTACGCTTGTAACCTTGCTCGCGAACTCCGGGGCCGATGTAATGATCCATGTATTGAAGCCCTCCGAACGATGAAAGTGGCGTGAAAGCGGCATGAAAGCAGCCCGGGTGCTGGCGTGTGTCATCGTGGTCGCCGTGTGTGCGCTGTCGCTCGGCGCAAACTGGCTCGCGCCCGCCGGATACGCAAAGCAATTCCGCGAGCAGCCGGACGCCCCTCCATCGCGCGCGCATCTGCTCGGCACCGATGAAGTTGCGCGTGACCGGTTCGCCCGCGTGCTCTACGGAACGCGTATCTCGCTTCTGCTGGCTCCGGCCGCAGCTCTCGTTTCAACCGCGCTGGCCGCGCTGGTAGGCGGCCTCGCCGGATACGTTGGCGGCGTCTGGCTCCGGCTGGCGCGCGCCTTCACGGATTTATTTCTGTCGTTGCCATGGCTCTTTCTCCTCATTACGATTCGCGCACTCCTGCCGCTCAACGTGTCGCCGCTGGTTTCGGTGCTGATTACATTTCTCATCCTCGGACTGCTCGGCTGGGCGGCATCGGCACGTGTGCTTTCCACCAGCGCTGACGCTCTGCGCAACTCTGATTTCGTGCTTCAGGCCCGAGCCTCCGGCCTCCACGGGCCGCGGCTTTTCCTGATTCACGTTTTGCCTAACCTGAAGCCCGTGCTCTACGCCCAGTTCTGGATTTCAATTCCAGTCTTCATTTTGAGCGAGGCCAACCTCGGCGTTCTCGGTCTGGGAGTGGCGGAGCCCTTGCCCTCGTGGGGAAGCCTGCTGCGGGAACTCGAGGGCCTGATTTCTTTTCGCGAAGAGCCGTGGCGGTTGGTTCCCCTGCTGCTGCTCATCGTCGTCATGACGTCATTTCAAGTCTTGCTATCCAATGAGGAGGTGACCGCATGATCGGCCGCCCGACTACATTATCGACCTTGTCATCCCGAGCACAACGCATCCTGTCATTCCGAGCGAAGCGAGGGATCTCATTCTCACTGGCTGTGTCCTTTATCCTAACCCTGTCCGCGCTCGCGCAAAACGGCGGCGAATTGCGCTTCAGCCTTCGCGCTGAGCCCAAGACGTTCGACCCTCTTCTCGTCGATGACGACTCCTCGCTCTCCATTCGCTACCTCACCGGAGGCGTGCTCGCGCGCCTCAACCGCCATACCCAGGAACTGGAGCCGGAATTGGCAGAGTCGTGGAAGGTCTCGCCCGACGGCAAGCAGATCACTTTCAAACTTCGCCACGGCGTTCACTTCTCGGATGGCAGCCCGTTCGCCGCCGATGACGTCGCTTTCACGATGCAGCGCCTGATGGATCCCGCGCTGCATTCTTCTACGGGTGACTCATTTCGCTCAGGCAGCGGCACAGTCACGACCAGGGTGCTGGCAGCGGATCAGGTTTCAATCACCTTCCCCACAGCGGTCGTCGGCGCCGATCGTCTGTTCGATCAGGTTGCGATCATGTCCGCGCACTCGTCTAAAAAAGAGGCGGCTGTGCTCGGTCCCTTCATGGTTGCCGAATACAAGGCCGGATCGAGCATTCGCCTTGAGCGCAACCCGTATTACTGGAAGAAAGATAATCAGGGCCGCCGGCTGCCCTACCTCGATGCGATTCACATCGATATTCAGCCGAATCGCGACGTCGAAATGCTGCGCTTCAAGCGCGGCGAACTCGATCTCATCAATGCTCTCGATACCGATTATTTTGACCGCCTCGGCTCGACCTCGCCGAACCTCGTCCACGATGCCGGCCCGTCGCTTGACTCCGACTTCATGTGGTTTAACCAGGTCGCGACCGCGCCCATTCCGGAGTACAAGCGGGCATGGTTTCGCTCGACAAACTTTCGTCGCGCTGTTTCCGAGGCCATCAACCGTGACGATATCAGCCGCATCGTTTATAACGGTCACGCGCAACCTGCGGTGGGACCGGTTTCGCCGGCCAACAAATTCTGGTTCAACAGCAATCTCAAAGCCGTCGCGCACAATCCCGAAGCCGCGCTCGAACTCCTCAAGGCCGATGGCTTCCACATGCAAAATGGCACTCTGCTCGACAAGGGCGGCAATCCCGTCGAATTTTCCATCGTCACCAACGCCGGCAGCAAGCCGCGCGAGCGCATGAGCGTCCTCATTCAGGAGGACCTCGGCAAAGTCGGCATCAAGGTCAACCTCGTTCCGCTCGACTTCCCGTCGCTCCTCGAACGCATTTCTCAGAAATTCAACTATGAATGCGCGATCATCGGCTTCCGCAACGTGGGCCTCGATCCCAACGAGCAGATGAATATCTGGCTCAGTTCCGCCGAAGATCACGCATGGAATCCGAAGCAGAAGGCGCCGGAAACCGCATGGGAAGCCGAGATGGACAAACTGATGCGCGTGCAGGCCTCCACCTCGAATTTGAAAAAACGGAAAGAGGCATTTGATCGCGTGCAGCAGATCGTCTATGAGCAGGCCCCGTTCATTTACCTGATCAATCAGAACTCGCTCTCGGCGGTATCGACCTCGGTCGCCGGTGCAAATCCCGGAATCCTCTATCCACAGACATTCTGGAACGCCGAGCGCCTCACCCTGACCGGAACGACCACGGCCAAACGCTGACCGTAACCATGACAGGAATTTGTCATCCCGAACGAAACGACAAGTCTGCGGTTCTCGGCGGCAACGTCCTTTCAGCCAATGTCACGGTGCGCTATCCCGGCAAAGCCCCAGTGCTGCGCGCCTGCGCGCTCGAAGTTGCTCCCGGTGAAATCGTCGGCTTGGTCGGCCAGAGCGGTTCCGGCAAAAGCACGCTGGCGCTCGCCATCCTCGGGCTCCTTGGCCGGCAGCGTGCCACCGTTGAAGGCTCGATTCACTTTCAGGGAGCCGATCTGCTCGCCATGCGCGAGCGTGATCTTCGCAATCTGCGCGGACGCGCGCTCAGCCTCGTCCTGCAGAGTCCGCTCGCCTCTCTCAACCCGGCGCTGCGCATTCGGACGCAGTTGCAAGAGGCCTGGCGCGCGCATCGCGCGCGTGCCGCGACCAAAGCCGATTGCGACCATGCCATCGAGCAGGCATTGACCAGCGTCAGCCTGCCTGCAGATGCCGATTTTCTGCAAAAGCACGCGTCGCAACTCAGCGTAGGCCAGGCGCAGCGCGTGCTCATCGCCATGGCCGTGATGCATCGCCCCGCATTGCTGATCGCTGATGAAGCCACCAGCGCTCTCGACGTGATTACGCAGGCCGAAATCCTTCAGCTCTTCGCCAGCCTCAATCGTGAGACCGGCATGTCGATCCTGTACATCTCGCACGATCTTCCGTCGGTCGCCGGAATCTGTCAGCGCATTGCCATTCTGAATGAAGGCGAAATCGTCGAATGCGGCGCGACTGAGCAAATCTTCGCCGCGCCCGTTCATCCCTACACGCGCCGCCTGATGTCAGCCTTGCCTAAAATTCCAGCGCGGCCCCCGGAAGCAAGCGCCAAAGAAACGCTGGCCAAATCGCAGAGCGCCGCACTCTAAAAGGCGAGCCGCCTTGGTCGCTACCCAATGTGCCGCAGGCCATCCACGATCCCAACGTGGGATGCGCGATAAGACGGCACCAGCGCGCTGACCAGTCCCACAAAGGCCGCGACCAGCATCACGACAAAGCCAGTATAGGCAGTCATGTGCATGGAGACCGGCAACCCAATCCCCGGCCGCGCCATAAAAACGATGACAACGGTTGCCGCGACCACACCGACCACGCCTCCGATAAGGGCGACGGCAATCGATTCGCCGAGCAACAACCTGAGAATTCTTCCGCGCGTAAAACCAAGCGTGCGCAAAACGGCGACTTCGCGCGTACGTTCGCGAATCGACATGGCCATCGTGTTCGCGCAGACAAGCAGCGTGGTGAACACAACCGCTCCGCAGATGCTGAGGATGAATGCCTTCACGCTGCCAAGCGTGGCGATGAAGTCCAGTTTGAAAGCCTGTTCGCTTTCACTCTTGGTAGGCACAGGCGTGGAGTGAAACTCATCGTCGATGGCATGCGCAACCGTCGGCATGTCTTCAGGTTTGTCGACCCGGGTGAAGTAGAAGCCAGCCGTATCCTTGAACCAGTCGACCGACTCCTCAAGGTACTTGGTGTGAAAGTAGAGATTGCTCGAGGGCGGATCAATGGTATAGATTCCGCGGACCGTCAGATCAAGATTGACAGGGAAGATGGTACCTTGCAGGTGGACGTGATCGCCGATCTTCCAATGATGTTTGTTGGCGAGGACAGTGTCCACGACACAGCCGGCTCGGTCGCTCTTCCAGGCCTTGAGTTGATCGGCTGGCATGACCTTATCGGCAGCCACGTCGAAATATTCGTCGGGGTCGGTGGCGAATTGCGCGAAGAAGTTCTTCGGCTTGTCGTCGATATACGTTCCGCCAAACCACGTCATCGGAACGACGTGCACGACGCCGGGAATCGCGCGAATCTTGTCGCGGTAGTAAATCGGCAGAAAATTCGCCAGCGAGACCTTGTGCCGGGTCATGATCCGAAGCGCCGAATCGGGCGCACCCTTATCGATATAAAAACTCCGCCAGACACTCAGCATGATGCTGAGCAACAGCAACGAAAAAGCGATGCTAGCGATGGTGAGCAGGCTGCGCCGCTTATTGCGGAAGGCGGACTTGGTGACAAAACGGGAGAGAGTCATAGCGGCGACTGCAGGTTTACATTGCGAAGAAGATTCCCCGGACGTCTCTCCGTTTAGCGGGCCGCAAAGGGGTTTTCGATGCGGACGCCTCGAAGTTTCTGGCCGGCGTTCATATCTTCAGATAATATGCGGGTTGCGCCACACCTTAACGCGGACGCAACGATGAGCGCATCCCAAAACCCGATGCGCGATTCGTCCTCGATCCGAAATGCAGCCGCGATTTCGGCGGGAGTAGTTTCCATACACCAGACCGCATAGCTGTTTACCACAAGCCGCGCCGACGCTTTCGATATGGGGCGCGAAATCTTCCTGGTCACGTTGACGTAAAATTCCTGCAGCACCTGCAGGCTGAGAACGCCGTCGCGTTCGCTCCAGAGTTCGCTGAGAATCCTTTTTGCGGTTTCGTGCTTCCGCTTGGCGTCGACATCGTGAGCGTAGATGAGGACGTTGGTGTCGACAAAACTCTTACCGTTCATGCCATTCGTCCCGGCTCGCTCGAATCACCCCGCCCAGGTGAAAGCCTTTTTCAAGCAGAGAGATGGCCTGCCGTTCGGCAAGTTCGTAAGCCTCCTCCTGCCCCACCAATGTTTCGATTTCCCGCGCGATAAGGCCGCTAATCGATGTCTCGCGCCGGGCGGCCAGAATCTTGGCTTTTCTAATCACCTGCCGGTCCAGGCTGAGAGTGACGTTTTGTTTCTCGCCGCTTCGTGTGGGGGCCATGGTATTGATTGTAGCACGTAAAGTACGTGTAGCACACATTGCACAGTATCCGGAGATCAACCCAAACTCTTGCGCAACTCCCGCCGCAGTATCTTCCCGGATGGTGTGCGCGGCACAGCATCGACGAAATGCACTTCGCGCGGCTGCTTATGATGCGCGAGCCGATCAGCCACAAAAGCGCGCAACTCACCATCCAGTGCGGCCGATGCAGCGAAGTTCTCCCGCAGAACCACAAACGCGCAGGGAATTTCTCCCGCACTCGCATCCGGCTTGGCGATCACGCCGCAGTCGCGCACCGCAGGATGCTCGAGCAGAACCGACTCAACCTCCGCCGGGGCGACCGGGAATCCTTTGTACTTGATCATTTCCTTGCGGCGATCGAGCACGTAGTAAAAACCGTCGGCATCCGTGCGAACGATGTCACCCGAGTAGTACCAGCCGTCGCGCAGTACCGCCGCGGTCGCCCGCGGTTCTTTCCAATATCCCAGCATGATTTGCGGACCGCGCATCACCAGTTCGCCCGCCTCGCCCGCCGCCACCTCTCGATCGTCCAGATCAAGAATGCGGCAATCCGTGAGCGCGAGCGGTTGCCCGATCGATGCCGGCCGGTTCATCTCCGGCGGCGTAAGGTAGCCAACGTGCGTGACTGGCGAGGCTTCCGTCATGCCGTATCCCTGATTGACCGCGATGCCCGTGAGGTCACTGAGCCTGCGCGCAAGCTCGGGAGCCAGAGGCGCCGCGCCGGATTTGATCCACCGGATGACATGATTGTGCGGAAACGCACCAGCGGCCGCAACCTGGCAAAGCGCGTTGATGGCAGGCGGCACCATCGGCATAAATGTCACGCCTTCCGCCACGGCCAGAGCGCACAGTTTCTGCACGTCGAATCGCGGCATCAGCACAAGCTTTAGTCCGAGAGCAAGCGAGAGTGTCAGCCCGACCGTTAAACCGTAGATGTGATAGAGCGGCAGGAAGCAGAGCATCACGTCCTCCTCGCCAAGCATCGACGCCCCTGGCCCAATAAGCTGATAAACATTGGCGACAAGATTGTGGTGCGACAGCATAACCCCCTTGGGCAGCCCCGTCGTGCCGCTCGAGTAGGGAAGAGCGGCAAGCGTTCGGGCGGAGTCGTCGTCCGGTCGAGGAAGACTCGTCACGAGGGAGGAAGTGCCGAGCAGATTGCTGAACGCCTCGCAACCCGAGCCCTGCTGTCGCGTACCGTAGATGCGGCGCAATTGCGGCATCCCGGCGAGGTTGATGCCTTCGATCAGCGGTGCATCTGTAATGAGAAACGCCGCGTCTGAATTTTCCAGTTGATACCGGACCTCCCGCTCGCGATAGGCCGGATTCAAAAGTGTGGGAATGCCGCCAGCCAGCGTGATGGCATGATAGGCAATGGCGAATTCCCACGAGTTTGGCAAGAAGATCGCGACCACTTCGCCCGGCGCGAGTCCCGCTGAAACCAGGCCGTGGGCAAGGGATTCGACCAGCTCTCCATATTCCGCATAAGTCACGCGACGATTGCAGGATGTATCGACCAGCGCAGTTTTGCCGCCGTTGCGCCGGCAACTATCGAGTACAACGTCGTGGACAAACAAGCCGGCGGGATCGGCAAACAATTGGGTACGCAGCATCGGGCACGATTCTAAATGAAGTCAGAAGGCAGAGCTTCGATTGCGCCATCAGCGCGCCAGTTTGCGCAGAAATTCCTGCTCATCCATGCGGTACTTGAACGCCTTCCGGCCGTTAATGAAGACGACCGGAACCTCGTCGTTATAGAGCCGGCGGATTTCAGCATCGGAGTCGACATCGATCTCCTGCCAGGTGAAGCCGCCGCGCCTTTGCAGCTTGGCAAGGCTCTCCTTCACGATCTCGCACAGATGGCACCCTTTGCGCGAATAAAGGATGACCTCGCCCGATCCCGGCATGCCGGGAGTGTAGCAGTTTGAGCGCGGCGTAGAAAAATAATCGATCGGATCGTCGTGTGGCCATCAGCATTCACCGCACGAGTCAAAGTCGCGCAAGTCGCATAGTAGAATCCGTCCATGACCAAAACTACCAAGCCGCTAGCCGGAAAAGTTGCGCTGGTCACGGGCGCTGCCCGGCGCCTGGGGCATGCGATCGCGTTGGCCGCCGCCGAGAACGGCGCAGACGTGGCCATCACCTATCGCGATTCCGAACGCGAAGCGCACGCAACGGTTCGACAATTGGCAAATCACGGAGTCGCGGCTCTAGCCGTCCGCTGCGACGTCACCGACGAGATGAACGTCCACGAAATGGTAAAAGAAGTCGCCAGCACGCTCGGCGGAATCGACCTTCTGGTCAATAACGCCGCAAATTACGAAACGGCTGAGTTCGACAAACTGACGGTCAAGCAGTGGGACGCGATCTTTGCCTCGAACGCGCGCGGCCCATTTCTGGTCTCGCGCGAGTGGCTGCCATATCTGCGCAAGCGCCGCGGTCGCATCGTAAATATGGGATCGCTCGGCGGGCTCCGTCCCTGGGCGACTCACGCGCATTATTGTTCGTCGAAAGCTGCGGTGCATATGCTCACCAAGGTGATGGCCAAGGCGCTCGCTCCCGAGATTGCCGTGAACGCAGTCGCTCCCGGAATGATCGATCTTAAAGAAAAGTCCGCTGCGGCCTTCTTCCGGCGCATGGCCAAGCAGACTCCCATGCGGCGTAACGGCACAGCCGCCGATATCGCCGCGGCCGTAATGTTCTTTGCCACGGCTCCATCATTCATTACCGGCCAGATCATGGTGGTCGACGGCGGCCTCGGCCTCTAAGCGATTTGTATCCTGAGACAGCTTCGCGTATCTTTCCAGTTTCGACTCAAAAACATCTGGCTCGAAGCATTCGCCGAAAACAAATATGAACCGATCGATATGGGTGGCATGCTTAGTTTTTGCGGCGCTGTCATTTGCGGCCGCGCAGGATCGCCCGGAAGAGGGTGGCCACGAGTTCGAGGTCTGGACCGGCGGCGGATATTCCGTGCCCGGCGGCACCAAGGATACAGCCGTGTGGAACGCGGGCGTGCGCTATGGCTGGATCCTCACGGCTCCGCATGGGCCGGGATTTTTGAGCGGCCGATTTGAGTATGCCATCGATGCCATGCCCGCCTTCGTCGTCTTCCAGCGCGCCAACACCGCCTACGGAGCCGGAGTGTATCCCTTCGCGCTGAAGTGGATTTTCGCCACTCGAGGCAGCGCCGAGCCCTATCTTGAATTAAATGGCGGCACGCTCTTTACCAGCCACGAGGTTCCGTCCGGAACATCCACGGTGAACTTCACCTCAAGTGCCGCTCTGGGAATCCACTTCCTGCGCAGCAAGGCCTGGACGGCCGAAGTCCGATACATGCACATTTCCAATGCCGGATTGACGGTTCCAAATCCGGGCCTCAATACAGTCCAGGTGAGATTGGGATTCGGGAAGTTCTTCAAGAAGAAGAAGTGAGTCGGTTAATAATAGACGGACGAGTTTAATCTGGATGTTAAGAAAATCACCGCGAAGGTAGCCAAGACTCATATTCTTTGTAGTTACTTATCGCATAGCCGAATCCCGGTTCCGATTTCCCGCGAATGTTGGCAACCAATCCTTGCGTGGTCACCTGTAGCACTGACAATTTGTTCAGGCCCCATTCTCCGGGTTTGCTTCCCGTCCATACTTCGTACTCCGTTACCGGTTGCGATTTGCCCATGACGTTTGCAGTCCGCTTACCCGCATACGTCAGCTGTATTTCTTGACCAGGGCGGATTTTGTTGTCCACCCTGGTGTAGACGTTGACCGCGTTGTCCTCGGAGTGATCTTGTGCGGTTAAACGAAAAATCCCTGTCGCCAGCCACGTTTGGTCCAGAGCGTAGAACTCGCCGGGGACAAAAATATAAGGCTGCTTGGCCGGGATCGAGAGAGACGATTTCTTTCCATTTTCTTCGATCTCACAGTTCAAATCCTGGATGTTGTATCGACAGGAAATGGTCGTAGGGAGGGGGAGGGGGGTACCTCCAGCCAGCAGGCGTCAGCAAAACGCAGCCACTGACCCTTTCAGCCCGGCAGGGTCGGCAAATACTTTTACTGTTGCAGGACGCCTCGCAGCCGTAGCATCACCCACGTCAGGGTTCCGACTGCCGCATACCAGACCGCGAGCGCGATCTTAACCACCCACGCCGGCGCGGCGCCCATGCGCCACAGCACGAACGGCAGAAAATTCCAGGTTGTGATGTGGACATAATCCCAGGGATCCTCTGCCATCGCATCATTATTCAATCCCCAGGCATCCATCTTGCCGAGCGCGAACGCGATAATATTCTTGCAGCGCAGCGCGATTACAAATGTAGGGTGCCCGAGCGTTTCCATTTGATAAATTTCCAGCGGCACCCAAAAGGCGAGCGATGCCAGCTGAATGACGAAACTGCCGCCGATGAACACAAGGCCCGCGCGCCAGAGCCACGAACTGAGATTTGCGCGATAGCGCAACAGCAACGGTACGGCGAGCATGGCCGCCATTTCAACCGCCGTCGAAACATAGCGATCGCCCCACGCAAAATCGCCGGCCCAAAAAGCATAGCGCGCATAAAAGCTGATATAGGCAGCGAGCAGCAGCAGGGAAGTGACCGCATAGGCGCGCACTTCAGAAGACAGACGCTTCCACAGAATTACGAACAACAAAATGGCCAGGATGATCAGCGGATCGAAAAGGAAGAT
>JBAWAI010000560.1:0-8782 GCA_049589215.1 Terriglobales bacterium
GTAATACTCTTTTTGCGCTTTTTCCATCTGCCGCTTCACGCGCGACTGGATGGTCCGGTCCATGTTCAGCTTTTCAATTTCGACATCGAGCACGTCGCCGATCCGGCTCAGCCGTTCGGCCGGATCAAAAATCTCGAGCAGGTTCTGCTTTTCTTCAATCGAGAGCTGGAGGTTTGCGGCAATCGTGTCGGTCAGCTTCGCCGGATCCTCCATGCGCACGGCGGCGATCATGGTCTCGTAATTCAACGACTGGCAAAGCTTGACGTACTGCTCGAAAAGCGCCGTCACCCGCTGCATGCCGGCTTCAATCTGCGGGGTGGTCTCGGTGGCATAACGCGCCACGCGCACGGTGGCCTGCATAAAGCCTTCGGCTTCGGTCACCTGAAGAATCTTGCCCCGCTCAATACCCTCAACCAATACTTTAATGTTTCCATCGGGGAGCTTCAGGCTTTGGACGATATTGACGATCGTTCCTACCTGGAAAATGTCGTTGGGTTTGGGTTCGTCGATCGAGGCGTCATGCTGCGTGGCCAGGAAAATCTTCTTATCGGCGGCCAGAGCCTCTTCAAGAGCATGCACGCTGGATTCGCGGCCAACCACGAATGGCGTCATCATGTACGGAAAGATGACGACGTCCCGGATCGGCATCATCGGCAGTTTCTTGCTCTCGAATTTTTCCCGAGGGTTCGACAAACTTGGGTCTCCGTTCACTAAGGGTACACCCGTCAGCGGGTCACCATCCCAAAATCAACGGGTGCTCCATTCTGAAGCCGCGGTTTCTGCGGCTTCAGGTGGGCAAAGCATAGCTAACTGGCTGCCTTCTCAATCATCGCCAGCGAAACGTTCCTCTTCTCTACCATCTCTCGCGTGACTTCGAATTCCTTGACCTTCTTCTGGCTCGGCAGACTATACATCAACTCCAGCATGAGCTCTTCGAGAATCATACGCAAGCCGCGCGCTCCCACCTTGCGAACCATCGCCTGGCGGGCGATGGCGCGGTTGGCGTCGTCGCTGAACTTCAGCCTTACGTTTTCGAATTCAAACAGACGCTGGTACTGCTTGACGATAGCGTTCTTGGGTCGTGTCAGAATCTCCACCAGCGCGTTCTCGTCCAGGCTTTGGAGCACGCCCATCACCGGCAGGCGGCCCACAAATTCCGGAATCAGCCCGAACTTGATCAGGTCTTCCGGCTGCGCCTCCGAAACCAGCTCGAAGTTGCGCTTGGAGTTCTGCAGCGTAGTTTCTTCCTGTTCGAGTTCGGAGCCGGTGCGGAAGCCGAGTGATTTCTTGCCCACCCTCCGCGCAATGATCTTCTCGAGGCCCACAAACGCCCCGCCACAAATAAACAAAATGTTCGTGGTATCGACCGGCGTGAATTCCTGGTGCGGATGCTTGCGCCCACCCTGCGGCGGAACGTTGGCGATCGTGCCTTCCAGAATCTTCAGCAGTGCCTGCTGCACGCCCTCGCCTGAAACGTCGCGCGTGATCGAGGGATTTTCGTCCTTGCGCCCGATCTTATCGATCTCGTCTATATAGATGATGCCGGTCTGGGTTCGACTCACATCGCCTTCCGCAGCCTGCAACAGCTTGAGGATGATATTCTCAACATCCTCGCCCACATAGCCGGCTTCGGTCAGCGTGGTCGCATCGACGATGGCGAACGGCACATCCAGCATGCGCGCCAGCGTCTGGGCCAGCAACGTCTTCCCTGTCCCGGTCGGCCCGATCAGCAGGATGTTCGACTTGGCCAGTTCCACGCCGTCGCTCGGCTTTTGGCGGTTCATGTAAATACGCTTGTAGTGGTTATAGACGGCCACCGCCAGCTTCTTCTTGGTCTGCTCCTGCCCGATCACGTACTCATCAAGGAAGCTCTTTACGTCCTGCGGTTTGGGCAACTGGTTCGGTACCGCCGACGCCGGAGTCGCGGTCCGGTCATCTTCCAGAATCGAGTTGCAGACGGCGACGCACTCGTCGCAGATGTAGGCGCGGGGATAGTCACTTGGCGATGAAATCAGCTTGGCGACCGCGTCCTGCGATTTATGGCAGAACGAGCAGCGCAGCATTTCATCTGTTCCCGATCTTGTCTTCACAAGGCCATTCCTTTTCTACCTGCCACACGTGCCTTCGTTCTTCAGGCCCACTCTTCTGAAATGCCGCGGTGGGCGCTTGTTTCCGTAAACTCTTCGCTTCTCACCGGCCGCGAAAGCGGATCACTTGCCGGACGATCATTCCCGGCAGATCATACCCGCTATCTGGTCGTATAGATGATATCGTCGATGATTCCGTATTCCTTCGCCTGTTGCGCGTTCATGATGAAGTCGCGCTCCACATCTTTTTCGACTTTATCCAGCTTTTGCCCGGTGTGTTTCGAAAGCAATTGATTCGTAATCTCCCGCATCCGCAAGATTTCACGGGCATGAATGTCGATATCGGTAGCCTGCCCGCTCAGCCCGCCCATCGACGGCTGGTGGATGAGAATGCGCGAATTGGGCAATCCCAATCGTTTCTTCGCCTGTCCCGCCGAAAGCAGAAGCGCCGCCATCGACGCCGCCTGCCCGATGCAGATCGTCGTCACATCGTTCTTCACATACTGCATCGTGTCATAGATCGCCATCCCGGCTGTAATCGACCCGCCCGGCGAGTTGATATAAAGCTGAATGTCTTTTTCCGGATCTTCCTGCGCCAGGAAGAGCATCTGGGCGATGACGAGGTTCGCGATGTTGTCGTCGATCGGCGTACCTATAAAGATGATGTTGTCGCGCAGCAGCCGGGAATAAATATCGTAAGCGCGCTCTCCGCGCCCCGTCTGTTCGATCACCATCGGTACCAGCATCATTTTAGGATCGTTCAAGGTCGCTCCACACTCCTGCCCTGATTCTCTATTCGCAATCGGGGGAGGATCGAAATGGTCCGCGGGTCGTCATGCGGACTGGTGATACAGAAATTCGAGGGTCTTCTCGTTGCGGATTCTGGTCCGTATCCTATCGAGGCCCCCATCCCGTGTCAAACGAGTGCGTATCGCCTCCGTGGTCTGTTTTGTCTGTTTGGCCAGCGAATCCACCTCGGCGTTCATCTCGTCATCGCTGACCTGCACATTCTCCACTTCCGCCACTTTCTCCAGCAGCAACGCCGCCTTCACGTCGTGAATCGCCTGCTCGCGCTGGCCTGCCCGCAGCCGAGGCAAATCCATCTTCTTCATATGCTCTGCACTCAGCCCCTGCGCCGCCAGCGCCCGCAGGCCGCGCTCCAGCCGAATGTCGATCTGCTGCTCGATCAGCGAGTCGGGCACCTCAAAATCGTTGCGCTGGATCAGTTCTTCCACCAGCTTGTCTTTCGCTTTGTGCTCGGCCTCGTGCCGGCGCTCGGATTCCATCTGCTGCCTAATCCGCGTCCGCAATTCGTCGACGCTCGTAAACTCGCCAAACTGCTTGACGAATTCCTCATTCAACTCCGGCAGCGTCTTCTGCTTGATGGCGCTCACCTTCACCGTGTAAGTAAAGGTCTTCCCGGCCAACCGCTTATCCTGCGCGTCCTCGGGATAGTTGACGTCGAAGGTCCGCTCGTCTCCCGCCTGGGCGCCGCGCAGATGCTCGGTGAACTCAGGCATGGTGTTCTTGCCCGCTATCTCCACCAGCACCTCGTCCATATGAACGGGCTGGCCCTCGCCGGCGTTACCAGCGGCTACCGCCTGCGAAGCCTTCGGAGTTCCATCGAGCGACGCCTGCGCAAAGTCTCCATCCGCCAGCGTCCGCCCTTCGATCGTGTCGAATTTCGCATGCTGCTCGCGCAGATCTTCGAGCGCCTGCTCAACATCCTTTTCGGAAACCGCAATCTCGGGCTTGTCCGCGCGCAGCTCCTTGTAGCCTTCGAGCTTGATTTCCGGCAGCACTTCAAACGCCGCCTTGAAGCGCAACGGTTCGCCCTCATGCAGATGCAGGTCGGTAACCCGCGGCTGTGAGACAGGATGGATGCCCAACCGCTCCGCTTCCTGGCGAAAATAGCGGGGGATAAGCGCTTCCGCAACGTCGGTCTTGATCTCTTCTGAAAAACGCTGGCGAATGATCGACGCCGGCACATGCCCGCGCCGGAACCCGGCAATACGCGCGACCTTCTGATATTTCTGAATGAGCGTTTCCGTCTCGCGGCCAACTTCCGCCGCCGGAATCTCGACCTCGATCTCGCGTTTCGTGCTCTCTTTGGTATCGGTGGGGCTCACTATTTACCTTTCAAGGCGTTCGCGGCAACCGGGCGCCGCGGCGATGCCATTTTAGGAATGACTTCGCTGAAAACCTTTCGCCGTAACCATGAGTTTAAAGACACTCGGAGAGCAACGTCAAACGGACGGACCACACTTCCAACCCACCAAAGTAACTGCGGGCGCAAGGCGTGTGCACTTATTTGCAGATTTTCTAATTTTGGAATCGAGTAATTTGATAATTTCAAGTCTGCGGACTTTCAAAATCACGGATTTCAAAGACAGCGATTTCAAACTACAGCGATTCAAATCACTGCGACTCCAAATCGAGAACATTTCAAATTACAAAATAACCGATCACCAAATTACAAAATGCCCCTCCCCGCGTGGCTGAAAGTTCTCAACGAAGAAGTCATCGCTTGCACGCGCTGTCCGCGCCTGGTGGCCTATCGCGAGCTCATCGCCAAAGAAAAGCGTCGTGCCTACCGCGATCACGAATACTGGGGCAAGCCCGTTCCCGGCTTCGGCGATCCCAAAGCCGCCGTGCTCGTCCTCGGCCTCGCCCCCGGAGCCCACGGCTCCAATCGCACCGGCCGCCCTTTTACGGGAGATGCTTCCGGGAAATTCATGTACCCCGTGCTCTACGAAACCGGATTCGCCAACCAACCCACGGCAACCGCCCGCGGCGACGGCCTCGTCCTCACCAACCTCTACATCACCGCCGCCGCCCGTTGCGCTCCGCCCGACAACAAACCGCTGCCGCAAGAGCTGGCCAACTGTTCTTCATTTTTGGATCGCGAACTGGAAGGATTGAAGAACCTGCGCGTAGTAGTCGCCTTGGGAAAAATCGGCTTCGACGCCTACCTCAATTATCTGAAGCGCCGAGGGCTGATCGCCAGTCGCGCGCCCTACGTCTTCGCCCACGGTGCCAGCTACAAAATGCCAGATGGCAAGACGCTGCTGGCGTCCTACCACCCCTCAAATCAGAATACGCAAACCGGAAAGCTGACCGAAGACATGTTCCGAAAGATTTTCGTGAGCGCGCGCGATTTGACCGGGCGTGTTTAGGAAGGGCTGGTCTACGAGGCCCGGACTGGTTCAGCTTCGATCTTTGGTCCGCGATTTTGGCCCGCGATTCTAGTCCGCCATTTAGTCCATCTTGGTCGCAGTTACATCCAGTTGGAAGCGCCGCTTGCTGGCCGGATCCTCCATGCTGCTGACCATGGTTGCAATGCCGGGACGGATCAAGGAGCGGATATCGGATTTCATCTGACCGATGACAGGACCGATGCTCGGGTATACAGCGGCATGCACATCCGCGCCTTCAATAACGCTGGAGTCCACGACCGCATTAAGTTCCAGATACGCGCCCCGCTCCACTACACGGCAGTCAATGCTTACTCCGATATCTACGTATTGATACTGTGTTTCGTTTTTTTCGACAGTTGCCGTCGCTACAGGGTATCTCGCACCCGAGCGCAGCTTGTTCATTTCGTCCTCGCGCGCGGTGATCGTGTAGTTGCGCGTGTTGACCTTCTTGCCATCGGCGAATTCGCTGAGCGCGAAATCCAGTCGATATACGTTCAGAGGTTTTTTGAACGCAGCGTTTCCATTCTGGCCTGCCGACTCCGGGTTATCCGTTTTCTTGTCACCTTGCGCTGCCGCACCCTGTGACGCGAGAGCCAGCATTACAAGCATTCCAAGCAAAGCAATTCGTTTTGCGATTCTCATGATCTTCTCCTTTAGTTCGTTTGATTTTCCGAAATTTCAATATCAGGAATCTCGAGCGGGCGAATCTCGAGGCTGCCGACGCTCAGGTCAACCTCCTCGCGGCTCGGAGTGGATTCGAGCAATGCCTCCTTGCTGGATTGCTCATTTAAGCGCCGAGCCAGCAACAACTCCGCTTCTGACATGTTGCGCGGCGAAGGGAATTGGTCCAACTTTGGCGTCGCTACGACCGCCAGTTCGCGGCTCGGCTGATTTGTGGGCCTGCGCTGGGCCATTTGCTTGGCCGGGTGAACGGCTTGTTGAACTGGCCCCGGCTCGATCGACCCGTGCGCCTTTTCGTGATGAGTGGGCGTCGAAGTTTCCGCCACGCCTCCCGCATTTTTGTTGCGACTATTCGCCCCAACCCACATCACTGCCACGATTGCCACTGCGGCCGCAACTGCTCCCATTGCCCACCACCAGCGCCTTCGGGAAGTAATCTGGTTGCGCTCGGCTTGCAGGCTTGCCAGCACTCGACTCTCTAAACCAGTGCGGGACTCGGCCTTGCCGTATTGGCTGAGCGCCGAATCCAGCCACTGCTCGACATCCTTCTCTCTTTTAGTCGGATTTATATTCACGTCCTTAGCCCATTTAAGGCCGATAGCCTGTCCCGCAAAATCTGCCGCGCCCGGAATGCCCGCGCTCGCACCGCCGCTTCGCTGATTCCCAGCGCCACCCCAATCTCCTTCGGCGACAATTCCTCGAGCGCGGAAAGCACCAGCGGATCGCGCAGCGAGTCCGGCAATCCCGAAATCATCGCGTGCAACAACTCGCCGCGTTCTTTCCCCAGCAACGTATGCTCAGCCCCCGACTCCGCCGACTGCAACACATCTCCCTCCGGCAACTCGCCATTCCCGGAGTCCCGTATTCCCCGCCCTCTCGCATCGCGCGTACCCTGTCGCCGCTCTTCGACCGCCACTCGCCAGGCAATCCGCGCCAGCCACGCCTTCGGATCTTCCACGTCCCGCAATTTCCTGCCATATCGCAGCGCCCGCAGAAACACCTCCTGTACCACGTCTTCCGCCTCCGTCGCGTTGCGCAAAACCGAATAAGCGATGCGATACACCAGCCGCGCATGCTCGCGGACCACCCTCTCCAGCACGTCCTCATCGGTTCGCGCCAACGTCATGGCCTTATCTGCGATCGCCAACTCAGCAGTCACCGCTCCCACCGCCCGTCATAAATCCGCGCTCCGCGTCTCCGATGTCGCTTTCATATCCATGAAGAACGCCCCCGAACCCGATTCGTTCGGAAATAATTTCTTTTCACTGGTTACCTGGGGTTACGCAAGGAATGTGATCTCTGAAAATGCCGCGTCGATAGATCCCATGGGCGGATCCTGGCGTAGCGAACCACCTCATGGCCGGCGTGAGGCAGGCGTCCGCTTCGGGATGAAGCCGCCCCTTTTCTTAAGTCCGCTTGTTGAGAGCGCCGGTCAGAACCCAACCAGCACCGGCTCAGCGATAAGCCGGATCCCCCACGCACTTTCCACGCCCTGCTGGATCGCGTCTTTCAATTCGATGATGTCGGCCGCGCGCGCCTCACCGGGCGCATTGCCGGGATTAATCAGCGCCAGCGCGTGTTTTGATGAGATCGCCGCTCGTCCCAGTCGGAATCCCTTCGCGAATCCGGAATGCTCCACCAGCCACGCCGCCGAGACCTTATGCTGCGCCTCCATCGCCGGATAACTCGGAACCATCAGCCCGCGCTGTTCGGCCCGCGCCGCCAGCTCTTGAAACTCAGCGTCGCTCAGCACTGGATTTTTGAAAAATGATCCCACACTGCGCGCATCCTCATCCCCCGACACAATCAGCATGCCTTTGCTGCGTCGAATCTCCCGCACGGCTTCGCGCACTTCGCTTAAAGAAGGAGCCTTGCTCAGACCTGCCTTCGCCTCAACACGCCGCCCCTCGAAATACTTCTGCAAATCCGCGTACTTCACCGCCGCCGCCCCGCCCCGCTTCAGCCGGTAATTCACCTGCAAAATAATGAATCGCCCGCGTTCGCCGCCGCCCTCCGCGCCCGCCTCGCGATTGAAGATGCTCGAGCGGTAGCGAAATCCGCACGCTGGCTTCGGCAACGTCACTGCCCGATCTCCTTTCGTATCCAACGCCCGCACCGATTCGATCGTCTCCGCCACGTCCTGCCCGTAAGCTCCCACGTTCTGCACCGGTGTGCCGCCCACGCTGCCCGGAATCCCGCTCAAGCACTCAATCCCCGCGCAGTTCTGCGAAACAGCAAAAGCTACGAAATCGTCCCACTCAACGCCTGCTCCAACGCTAAACAGCACGGCGTTTCCGCTCGCGTTTTGCTTGGGAGTCGCAATCCCGCCGATCGCGACCTTCAGCACCAGTCCCGGCCAGCCCGCGTCCGCAACCACCAGATTGCTGCCCCCGCCCAGCACAAAGAGCGGCAGCCCGCGCGTCTTCGCGAACCGCACCGCCTCGCGCGCGTCGTCCTCATTCCGCGCCTCGGCAAAATAACGCGCCGCGCCTCCCACTTTCAAAGTGGTCAGCGGAGCAAGCGCAACATTTTCCTGGATTGTCATGAGGAAGCCGACAAACGGCCGAGCGGATAGATTCCACGCGAGAAAAGCGAAACTTGATCTGGAAGAAATTGTGACAACACGTCCTGTGCCAACCCTACTTCGTCCTCGAGCCGGCTGCGTCCTTCTCAACCATCGCCAGCAGCGTCCCGTCTTTCTTCTTCTTCCGCGACTTCGCGGGCTTGTCCGACTTCGCCCGGCTGATCAAGTCAGCTACCGACGTGCTCTCCAGTATCTTCGCCGCCGAATCGCGCACCTTCAGAAAGACTTCATAG
>JBAWAI010000561.1:0-12413 GCA_049589215.1 Terriglobales bacterium
CGCCAGAGCGGCGCGGGCGTGGCGGTTAGTTGGGATTGGAAAACCAGCCAGTCCTGGTTTATTGGCATCAGGTTTGCTGGAATCGGGATCGTTGAGATCACATCCGTTAAGAACGATTGGCCGCCGATTCCGTACCGCCGCCAGGGCCACCGATGAATCCTCGGCGCACAACCGAGTGCCGCGAAAGCGAGCCGCCTCCTGGCCGTCGGCTTCGACTCCGACAAGTTCGCCCTCGGGCGAGCAATTCCAATAGTAGGCACCAGTGGCGTGAAAGAAAGCACGCGTGAGCCGGCAAAAGGACAAAATTAATTCGCGGGGATCGTTTCGTTCCAAGGTGGTGCGCGAGAGCTCCAGAAGGAGCTGCTCGAACGCCTCAGAATGAGACTCCAACGGGGATCCGGGATTTCCCTCGGCAATCGTCAGGTCGCACCGTCCGCTCTATCTAAGCGGTTGAAAATAAGTGAATTATGTCAAAAGGCTACGCCCCGTTCTCAAATTGAGTCAAGCAATAACAGGCGCAGGGGTGCCTACATATAAAACCGAGGTAACGAGCGGTTTTTCTCACTGTGACACGGTGATTGCTGGTCTACGAACTCCCCAAAGGCTCCTGTCTACGACCTAAGCGTCGACGCCTCAGCAGCTTGCGGAAATCACCAAAGTAATGCAACAGGCCAAGTTTTCGTTTCAGGCAACAGATGCCTAGAAGAAGATAGGTCTACCGAGACATTGGCATCAGGGAGGAAGAGACTGTGTCCTTTCAGGTTTGGCGACGTGCGCTGGTGGTGGCACTACTGTCAACTATCACGTTCATTTCCGGATTAAATCTGGTTGCGCACGCGCAGGAAGAGAACGGGCGCAAGGTACAAACCAAGATTCGCCCGGAATATCCCGATGTCGCGCGCCGGATGAAGCTCGGTGGAGTGGTCAAAATGCAATTGATGGTCGCGCCCAATGGAACGGTAAAAGACGTAAAGCTGGTTGGCGGCCACCCTCTTTTGGCCCATGCGGCAATCGATGCAGTCCGGAGATGGCACTACGAGGCGCGCCCGCAGACCACTACCGAAAATGTTGAGTTTCGCTTTGACCCGAACGAATAGAACTCGGCAAAGCTGACGTCCGAGAAGGCAGGAATATGAGCATCCGCAAACAGTTGTATCTGAGCTTCGGCGTCATCCTGGCGATGGTGCTGGTACTGCTCGCCGTAAATATGCTGGCGGTGTGGCGCGAACATGAGGCCAAAGCCGCCGCGCAGCGCTCGATCGACATGACGGAAGCGGTTTCAACCGTGCGCTTCCAGATGATGCAGAACCGCCTCTACCTCCAGAACTACCTCTTGAGCGGAGACACGCGCGACGTCGAGAAGATGAACGACGGCGAACATCTTTTAGAGGCCGACCTGCACCACGCGGCGGAGCTCGTCAATTCCGATCAGCAGCGCCTCGGACTCGAGAAGGTTCTGGACCTCGAGCAAGGCTGGGCGCGCGATTTCGCCACTTCGCTCGTCGAACGCCGGCGCGCCGTGGATAGCGGGAACGCAACCGTCGCCGAGTTGCAGATTTTTTATCTCCAGAAAGACCCAAGCTCGTTCGTGTCCCGCTCGACGGACGTTCTTGACGCGGTCGACCGCGAAAATCGCAGCGTACTCGAGAAGCGCCACTCCGACGACCAACTCGCCGCCACCGCAACTATCGTGATCGCCATTCTCAGTTCCCTTTTCGCGTTCGTGGTGGGCGCCATCATCGCTTACCGCAAGACCAACGAAATCACGCAGCCTTTGCACCGCCTGATCTATGTCGCCGAGAAGATCGGCCAGTCGGGCGATCTCGAACATACGATCGACGTGCACGGCAAAGACGAAATCGGCCAGCTGGCGCGAACTTTTGACTCGATGGTGAAGTATCTGAAAGAAATGGCCGCGGTATCGGAGGCGATCGCGGGCGGCAATCTGGCAGTCGAAGTCCATCCCCGGTCGGCCGAAGATACTCTGGCCAACGCCTTCACGCGCATGGTCGAAGGCCTGCGCGGCCTGGTGCGCCACGGCCGCGACGCATCGGCGCAGGTGGCGAGCGCGGCCACGCAGGTGGCCACTTCTTCGGACGAATCCGCGCAGAACAGCCTGCAAACCTCGTCTGCCATTGACGAAGTGACCAGCACCATGCACGAGATGAGCGTGAACGTGCAGAACATGGTGAAGAGCACGCAAACCCAGGCTTCGAGCGTGAGCGAGACCTCGGCATCGATCGACCAGATGGTGACCTCGATCCAGCGCGTTGCCGATACCGCGAAGGTGCTGCTCGATATCTCCAACCGTTCGCGCGAAGAGGTTCACAGCGGACTCGGCACGATGGAAAAGGCTACCGACGGCCTGAACCGCATCAACACCACCATCCGGGCGGCGGGCGCCATCATCGATTCGCTCGGCTCGCGGGCCGACGACATCGGCAAGATCATCGAGGTTATCGACGACCTCGCCGAACAAACTAACCTGCTCGCCCTGAACGCAGCCATCGAGGCCGCGCGCGCCGGCGAACATGGACTGGGCTTCGCGGTGGTCGCCGACGAAGTGCGCAAGCTGGCGGAAAAATCCGCGCAGTCGACCAAAGAAATCTCCGAGTTGATCCAGCGTATCCAGGGCGAAGCCCGTAAAGCGGTCAACAACATGGAGAGCAGCACGACCATCGTCAACGAAGGACTGAATCTGGGTCAGGACCTGAATGCGGCGTTGCGCAAGATCTCGAACGTCGTCACCGAGGTCTATAAATTCGCCCACGAGATCGGCGCGGCCACCAACGAGCAGTCGCACGGCTCCACGCAGATTGCGAAGGCAACCTCGCGCCTCAACGAGATCACCCACGAAATCAATTCCGCAGTCGAAGAGCAGGCATCGGGAGCGCAAGCCGTGGTGCAGGCCATGGAACGCATGCGCACCCTTGTGCAGGCCTCGACCTCGGGTTCCACGGAACTTGCTGCCTCCGCCGACCAGATGTCGAAGATGTCGCGCGCCCTGCTGGAATCGATGGATCGCTTCTCGCTCCAGGCGCATGATCCGAATGGCCCGGCCGCCCGCCGTGCCGCGGCAGGAGCCCGTTAACGTGACCGCATCTTTAATCCGAGAAACCCAGTTTGTCGGCTTTCGCGTGGGGCGCGAGACTTATGGCATCCCCATCGTGGCGCTGCACGAAATCGTGCGCGTGCCGGAGATCACCGCCGTTCCGGACGCTCCCGCGCACCTCGAGGGCGTGATCAATCTTCGCGGCAAAATCGTTTCGGTTGTCGACCTGCGCAAGCGCTTCAAACAGGCGGCCACTTCCGTCACCCGTCACAGCCGCATTCTGGTGGTCGAGCATCGCGGCCGGCTGGTGGGAATGGTGGTTGATTCCGCCTCCGAAGTGCTCAAGATCGCCGACAACGAGATCGAGCCCGCCCCCGCAATGATGAAAGAGGGGGGTCTGGATTGCGTCACCGGCCTCGGAAAATGTCACAGGCGGCTGATTATCCTGCTCGACATCGACAAGGTCTTGACGGCCCAGGAGGCGAGCGCAGCCGAACCAAAATCGAAACAAGAAGACGCGGCCGCAGCCGGGCCGAAGAATAAAGCGGGGGCGCAGCGCGCCTCGGCTGGAAAGTAACTGCCGACTCTCATGAGCATGGGCGAAGCACAAGCGCCGGCGCTGACCGAAACCGACCTGAAGCTGATGCAGGCGCTTGTTTACCAGGAGTGCGGCATGCACTTCGATGATCGCCGCATGCCCTTCCTCCAGGACCGCGTCATCCGCCACCTCAAAGAGTGCGGCATCGACTCCTTTTACGGCTACTATCGTCTGCTCATCAGCGCTCAGGGCAAACCCGAACTGGCCAAGCTGGTTGAGAATCTCACCGTCAATGAAACCAGCTTTTTCCGTCACAAGGCCCAGCTTGACCTGTTCCAGCGCGACCTGCTCGAAGAGGTGATCCAGCATAAACATCAGGCGCGCGATTTCGGCCTGCGCGTCTGGAGCGCGGGTTGCTCCACCGGCCAGGAGCCGTACACGCTCGCCATGCTGGTCGCCGACACGCTCGCTTATTACGCCTTTCGCAATCCGGCACCGGCGGAGCCGACCCTGCCTAAGCCGATTGTTCCGGCACCCTGGCGGGTCGAGATTCTGGCCAGCGACATCAGCTATTCCGTTTTGCGCACTGCGCAGGAAGCCTCGTACGCAGAGCACCAGATGTCGCCTGTCGACTACAGCTTCCGGCTTCGCTACTTCGACAAGATCGGCGCCCGGTATGCCGTGAAGAAAAGCATGAAGGAGCTGGTGCACTTCGATTTTCACAACCTTAAAACCGAATACCTGCCGCAGCGCAATGACATGATCTTCTGCCGCAACGTGATGATGTATTTCGACGAAGCCGAGCAGAAGCGGCTGATCGAAAAGTTTTACCGCTGCCTGAATCCCGGCGGCTATATTTTCGTCGGCCATGCCGAAAGCCTTCTCGGTCTCTCAGAACAATTCCAGATGGTACACCGCAACGGGGGCACGGCCTACCAGCGCATCGAGGTATCCCATTGAGTTCTCCCCCAGACGACCGGATGAGCGAGCTGCGCGAACTCTTCTTCGAGACCGCGGCCGAACTTGTCGAGAAACTCAACGAGGAAGCGTTACGCCTGGAGAAAACTCCCGATGATCCGGAAACCGCGCGCAGCCTGCGCCGGATCGTACACACGCTGAAGGGCGATGCCGCCGCCTGCGGCTACCGCGAACTCAGCGAGCTGGCCCACCAGTTTGAAGATGTATTGGCGCTCAAGACGAACGCCGCCGTCATCCCAGAAGTGGCCCTGCGCACAGCCGACGTATTCGGGGCGCTCATCCACGCGTACCACGCCAATAAGAAGCTTCCTGACCTCCAGCCCTTGCACGCCGAGATTGCCCGCCTTGCGCACCCAGAGACCGGCGACGCTCTCGAACGATCCGAGCCCCAAGCTAAGCCTGCGAAGGCCAAGCCCGAGAAAGCTAACTCCAAGAAAGCTGATTCGAGGAAAAAAGCTTCGCAATCCAAAGAGATCGCTCCCTGGTCGGAATACGAACGTCTGGCCATCGCACATGCCGCCGAAGACGGAAAACGACTCCTGCAGGTGATCGTTCAGCTCGATCCGCAGTGCGGCATGCCGATCGCCGCCCGGCAGATGATTAACATCGCGCTCGCCAGTCTCGGAGAAGTTCTGGCGCTTTATCCGGCCGACGGCGACACCGCGAAGATCGACCGCATCCAGGCGGCCATCGCGTGCGATAAATCCGCAGACGAAATTCGCGTTAAATGCAGCATCCCGACCATCTCGCAGCATGTGGACATCACGCCGTTGCGCCTGCCAGTTCCGGCGATGGAACCTGCACCTCAGGAAGCCACAAACCTGGGAAAGACAGAATCGCACGCCCCGGAAGGCTCTGAAGAAATCGCCGGCGACGAGGCAGCAGCGGGCGAGCAGGCCACTCCAGCGGCGATTTCGGCCGACAACATTTTGCGCGTTGACGCCGAGCGCATTGACAGCGTGCTGAACCTGGTCGGGGAGCTGATCCTCGCCAAATCGATGCTGCAACAAACGCTCGTTGAATTCGGCGAGCGATTCCCGAAAGACAGCCTGCGCGGGAAATTCAGCGACGTCATGGCTTTCCAAGCTCGCATTCTTGGCGATCTGCAACGCTCGGTGATGAAGATCCGCATGGTTCCCGTCGAGCAGCTCTTCCGCCGCTTCCCGCGCACGGTGCGCGATGTTGCCCGCCAATGCGGCAAGGATGTAGAACTCGTCATCCAGGGTGGAGCCACCGATCTCGACAAGGGCATCCTCGATACCATCGCCGAACCGCTCATGCACATTCTCCGGAATGCGGTCGGACATGGGATCGAAACGCCGGAGGACCGGACGCGCGCCGGCAAACGCCCGCAGGGCACGTTGCGCCTTAATGCCTATCACCAGGGCAACCAAGTCGTCATCGAGGTTGCCGACGATGGCCGCGGAATTAACGCTGATAAGGTTCGCCAGCGCGCGCTCGCGCAGCGCATCTTGTCGCCCGACGAAGCGGCACGCCTGACCGAAACGGAAACGCTGGAACTGATTCTTCGTCCCGGATTTTCAACCGCCGAAGAGATCACCGAACTCTCGGGGCGCGGCATCGGACTCGATGTCGTGCAGACCGTGCTCACGCGTCTGAAAGGGTCTGTGCAGATCGAAACTGTCGGTGGCCGCGGCACAACCTTCCGTCTCCGCTTGCCGCTTACGTTAGCCATCCTGCGAGCGCTGCTGTTTCGCGTCGATCACCGCCTTTACGCTTTGCCGCTGAATGCCGTCAGCGAGATCACTCGCACCACCGAATCCGAAATCCACGAGGTCGAACACTACGAGGTACTTCAGTTGCGCAACGACGTGCTTCCCCTCTTGCGTCTCGGATCAGCGCCAGACGTCTCGCGACTCGAAAACGCCGCGGAGGCGGGGCGACAAAAGGCCTTCGTTCTGGTGGTCAACCATGGCGACCGCAAGTTCGGGCTGATCGTCAACGAACTCGCGGGCGAGGACGAACTGGTGATCAAAGCTCTCGACGATCAGTCGATCAAGACCGATCTTGTCAGCGGCGCATCGATTCTGGGAGATGGACGCGTGGTTCTCATCCTCAATCTCATCGCGCTGGTGGAGCGCTTTACTCGTTCCCGAGTTAGCACAACCCGGTCTGCACAGGGCCTGCTTTCGAACCTTAACGGCTCGTCGGCGAGCCGAGCGCCTCAGGCGCAGCACGCGAGCGGCGGTCAAGCATGAAGAAGAAGATGCGGGTACTCGTCATCGACGATTCGGCGCTGATGCGCAAGCTAATTCCGCGCATCCTCGAACAGGACGGCTCCATTGAGGTCGTCGGCACGGCGATGGACGGCAACTTCGGCCTTAAGAAGATCCAGGAACTGGCGCCGCATGTGGTGACGCTTGACCTCGAAATGCCGGGGCTGAATGGCATCGACACGCTGAAGGAGATCATGCGCCGCTGGAAGCTGCCTGTCATCGTGGTCAGCTCGCACAGCACGGCAGGCGCGGCGATCACGCTCAAGGCGCTTGCGCTCGGCGCGTTCGACTTCGTTGCCAAGCCGACTGACGTTTCCGCGCGCATGCCCGAGATCGCGGAAGAGCTGATTGGCAAGATACGAGCGGCGGCGCAGAACGGCTCAGCTGCGCCGATGTTTCTGCCCGAGGAAACGCCGAGCGAACTGGTCCGCAAGCAGCGGCCAGCGGCTCCGACGTGCGTGATCGCGATCGGGGTTTCGACGGGCGGTCCGAACGCGCTGCAATATCTGTTCTCGAATCTTCCAGTCGAATTCGCGGGCACGATTCTGGTGGTGCAGCACATGCCTGACGGTTTCACGGAACTCTTCGCCAAGCGTCTTGACGATACTTGTCCGATCCGCGTGAAGGAGGCGCAATCGGGCGATCTGCTGGTTGCGGGACGCGCGCTGATCTGCCCTGGAAACCGGCACATGAAGGTGAAGCGTCTTCCGCTCGGCAACGTGGCTGTGCTTAACGAAGATGGTCCGGTGAACGGACATCGCCCTTCGGCGGATGTGCTCTTCAACAGCGTGGCGCGCGAGTTCGGGCCGCAAGCGATCGCGGTATTGATGACCGGAATGGGCGAAGACGGAGCAGCTGGCATGGGTGAGATTCAAGCTGCCGGAGGATTGACGATCGCGCAGAGCCGCAAGACATGCGTTGTTTATGGAATGCCGAAAGCGGCGATTGAACGAGGCTTCGCGGCGCGCGTGGTCGATCTGCAGGATTTGCCGGCTGTCTTGCAGTCGCTATGCGCTGTTGAGCGCGCCGATGATGGAGAGGCAACTAAGTCAACAGCAACGAAGGCTGGAAGCAGTTAGAGTGACCTCAGTAACATTGCCAAGACTAGAAAGACAATAACTACAGTAACTGACGTTATCTATCCGAAGGTATTGGGCTCGTGTTTAAGTGTAGAAGTGGAGGAGTGTCATGGAACAGTTTGCGCCCGTAAAACGCAGCGCGGACAATCAGCCGGTGCGCTACCTGATCGTGGATGATTCGGTATTCGCGCGCAAAAATCTGGCGAAGATGGTCGAATCTTTCGGCGGCGAGGTCATCGGCGAAGCCGGAGATGGGCTCACCGCGATCAGCGAGTATGATAGGCTGACGCCGGACATCGTGCTCATGGATATCACCATGCCGCAGATGGAAGGCATTGAGGCGGCGGAAAAGATTGTCAGCCAGCATCCGTCGGCTCGCATCGTGATGGTCTCGTCGGTCGGCTACCAGGAAAACATTGTCGCCGCTTTACAGCGCGGGGCGCGGCATTTCGTACAAAAGCCGGTCAAGCCCGAGGTGCTGTACGAAATTATCAAGTACGTGATGCGCGACGATCAAGGGACTCCGCAAACCGCGGGAGCAGGAGCCTAGCCGAATGCGCATGGAACTGATTCAGCCCTTCCTGAACTCCGCCGACGCGGTGCTCGCGCAAGGGCTCAAGTCCGCGGTCGCCATCGAAAATTTGACGATGGATGAAGAAGCCTACCGTCGCAAAGGCATCGCGGCCGAAGTTTGCCTGACCGGCGACATCGAAGGCCGCATCATCTTCGACGCTGACGAAAAAGCCGCGGCCGGCTTCGCCAGCCACCTCTGCGGCGCCGACCTCGAATGCACCGACGACTTAGTCCGCGAAGCGGTCTGCGAACTCGCCAATCAAATTATCGGCAACGCAGTTACAGTCCTGAACGATCAAGGCTTCCACTTCCGAGTCCATCCGCCATCCGCCCATACCTCCGAGCGAGGACCGAAGAGCAGTGAAGATACAGAAGCGGTAGTCCTCTGCTTCAGCACCGAGCGTGGCAAAGTCTACATGAACGTCGCCCTGCGCTATCACCACTGTGCTGTGGTTGCGGCCGGGCGGTAGGTAGGCCTCAGGTTTCAGGCCTCAGGTTTCAGGTCTCAGGGTCCCAGCTCTCAGCTCCATGCGCTCACCTCGAATTCTCTTCTTCAGGCCCTCTCAGTTTTCGGGTCGACGTTCCCCACTTTTCAGCTCTGCAATTTATGCGCCTATGGCCCGGCGATCATGAAGACTGGACTCTGCGGCGGGTTCTCTGCGCTCGGCGGAATCGGATTCCGGCTGCTATAAGGCGCCGGAAGGTTGAAGTAGTAGGTATCAGTTGCCGTCTGGATGATGTTGACGTTGCCGCCATCGCAGCTTGAAAGATAGGCGCGCGAGCTGTCGCCGCCGGCGGCCATCATCAGGCGGAAGCCGTTTCCGGTCGGGCCGACCTGGTCGCGCGTTGTGGTGCAGGTGGGGACGTAGTAGGGCGTGCTGGGGTTGGTTGCGTCGGGGAATCCCGGAATAGCGATGATGGTCTTGACCGTGTAGTTGGTCGCGTCGATGACCGTTGCCTGCGGACAGACATTGCCGGCGCTATCGATGTAGTAGGAGCCGATGTAGGCGCGAGAAGCATCGGGGAGGCTGGTCGCTCCGATGATGTTGAGCGTTCCGAGAGTGTCGTTCAGACAGGGATCTCCGACGGAGCGCGACGTTGACGGGAGGGTCGTGATGGGGACTACGGCGAGGCTTGACGGCGCGGACTGCGAGACATCGACGATGGTCAGGGCGCCGTTTCCCGGAATGTAAATGCGGTTGAGAATCATGTCGTACCACATGTACGACGCGCCGGGCACGCTGATGCTGGTTTCCGTGAAGGTGTCAGGGCCGGAGGTGGTGCTGGTATTCAGGAAGGCGAGCGTGCCGTTGTGTTCTAGGACGAAGACTTGCTGGCTGTCGGAGCGGGCTGCCAGCCAGATAGGCGGCGAGGTGGGCTGGCCGGTCAGGCCGCGCGCGGAACGGTCTTTTGTGTTGTAGGCGCCGATGGTGCCGCTTCCGTAGTTGGCGACGTAGAGTTTGGTGACGTCGGGCGTCTCGGCGATGGCGACGGGGCTGGTACCGACCGGGAAGGTTTCGGCGATGGTGTTGTCCGCGGTATTGACGACTGCGATCGAGGGCGGAGTGTATCCCGGCATGGAGACGTAGACCTGATTGGCCTCGGTGGTGGCGGCAAAGTTGGGGGCCGAACCGGTGGGCAGCGAGATGGTGCTGATAGACCCGATGGTGGTGCCGGAATAGCCGAGCTTGGTGAGCGATTCCTGATTGGCGCCGGGAACGGATTGGTTGACGACCAGGACCGTGTTGGCTGTCTGTTGCACGGCATGAACGGGAACGATGCCCAGATTTCTCTGGCTGACGTCGGTATCGCCGGAGACGTCGATGACCATGGCGCTGCCGATGACCGCGGTTTCGACACCGCCGCTGACAGTGCCGTTATCGCTGATGGTGAGGACGGAGTGCGCGGCCGCGGGATTGGGAAACTTGGGCGGATTCGGAATGATGATGGGACGAAAAACGTCCCCGCAACTCAGACAGATGATGACTAGAAACAGGATTGCTCCCAGGCGCAAAAACCGCTTCATTCAAACTCCCAGAGAAGTGGATTACACGGAACGGTAATTGTAATGGGAAGGTGGGGAAAGGGGAAATGGTTGTAAGGAATCGGCGTGGGCCGGTGGTCGGCCGTCGGTCGTCCGTCGAGCCGGTGAGCGATTGGCTTTTCGCCCTGGCCAAAGAAGAGAGCAGCGGCTTGATATCCCTAACGACCAACGACTGACAACCAACGACGATTCTATCCGCGACGACTCTTTTTTGCGACCGCCTCGCGGGCTACTCGTTTCTCGGATGCGGCCGGCTTCTTTGCGTTCTCCAGGCTCTCTTTTAGAGCGGCCATCAGGTCGACTACCGGGGCCAGCTTTTTCGGCTGTTCGACCGCTTGCACGGTGCCCCCTTCGAGCTTGGTCTCGATCAACTTCTTCAGGTTGTCCTGAAAGTCGTCGTGATATTTTTCCGGATCCCACTCGTCGGCGAGAGCTTCGATGAGCTGGTGGGCTACTTTAATTTCGGCTTCTTTGATTTCTACGTCGGGCGGACCATAGCCTTCGACTTCACGAACTTCCTCTTTGTAGTACATGGTATGGAGCATCATTCCACCTTTGTGCGGGCGGAGGAAAACCGTGTACTCGCGATTGTGCATGGTGAGCTTGGCGATGGCGACGTATTCGCTCTCTTCGAGCGCCTTGGTGAGGAGCGCGTAAGGACGGCGGCCGGCCTCCTCGGGCAGCATGTAATAAGAAGACTCGAAGTAGACGGGATCGACCTCGGCGGACTTGACGAATTCGAGGATCTCCATGGTCTTGGCGGTTTTCGGCTCGATCTTCTTGATCTCTTCGGGCTCGACGACGACGTACTCGCCCTTGCGGTATTCGAAGCCCTTAACGATATCGCTGCGTTCGAGGACCTGGCCGTCGGCGGAGCAGATGAGCTGCTGCTTGACGCGCTGATGATCGGTGCGGTGAAGCTGGTTGAACGAGATGCCGGAGCTACGAGCGCCGGAGAAGAGACGCACGGGCATGGAGATTAATCCGAAGGTTAAGTAGCCGGACCAGACCGAAGCAGCCATAGTTTCACCCTTAGTTCAGACTTGCCAGTTCAGAGTTGCTCACGCTTGCCAGTTCACACCCGCCGACCAGATGTTGGCCGGTAACAATCAGCGACCTTTTGTAAAGACGGGGCTTGCCTCGTCTCGGTAGCCGAAGAAATGCGATTGTTGAGATGCCCGGATCGTGCCAAGCGTACAGAAGTGTAGCGTAAATGGTGCAAATCGCGCTGGCGAGATTACGGGGCGAATCCAAAGGCCAAGCACTAGATGGCGGGGTTGGTTCGTGATGGACGCTGGATGTGGTGTTGATCGCCTCGGTTCGGCATGGTTATTTGGATTCTGAGTTGTCGGCTCTCAGTTCTCCGTAAAATCTTGATTTCGAATTTGTCGCGGCCTTCATGTGACTCTTGCTGCGAGACGGGGCAGGCCCCGTCTCCACGATGCATTTATCGGTGATGATGGTCTTATTGATAAGGATGTCTGTTTCATGATCACGAGATTGAGTTGCCGATGATCGATACATTTTTTACACACGCATGGGCGTCGACACCGGAGCGCATGGCCGTAGCCGCGGCTGTGACGGTGAGCTTTGCTCTGCTGGCGCGCGGGGTGCGGGGCGTTTCCCGGTCGGGCGCGTGGGCGGGCGGCGTGGCTTGTTTCGCGTTGTTTGCGGGCGCGGGTCCGGGAGCATTTGCGGCGCTAGGCACGCTCTTTGCCATGACCTGGCTGAGCACGCGGCTGGGGTATCGCTGCAAGCTGGAGTTGGGGGTTGCGGAACGCCGCGAAGGTCGGGATGGAATTCAGGTGCTGGCGAACCTGGCCGTCGCTGCTGTATGCGCGTCGGTTTTTGGAGCGACGGGGAATGCGGTGTGGCTCGTGGCTGCGATTAGTGCTCTGGCGGAGGCTGCGAC
>JBAWAI010000562.1:0-5478 GCA_049589215.1 Terriglobales bacterium
ATAGTACATTAAACGACGGCGCGGCCGAAGTTGTCTCGGAGGCGGGGGCGTCGCGTGCCGAAGGAGGAGCGGCGCGGGCGTTTGAGGCTTTGCTTTCGGGCTGTGCGGTTTATGAATTGAGGTCGCGGGCGCGGATACGCCTGACGGGCAGCGACCGGGTGCGCTGGCTGAACGGAATGGTGACGAACAACATCCGCGATCTGGCGGCGAATCGTGGCGTCTATTGTTTTCT
This sequence comes from Terriglobales bacterium, assembly GCA_049589215.1. Classification (GTDB taxonomy): domain Bacteria; phylum Acidobacteriota; class Terriglobia; order Terriglobales; family Acidobacteriaceae; genus Acidiflorens. Next base: position 233 of record JBAWAI010000562.1, read on the forward strand.
GCTGAACGCGCAGGGACACATTCAGGCCGATTTTTATGCCTACAACATAGGCGAGTCGATTCAGGTGGATGCGGACGCGGAGTTGCGCGAAAAAATCCTGGCGCATTTTGACAAGTTCATCATTAGTGATGACGTGGACGTGGCGGACGTGACTTCGACGCTGGCTACGATTGTCGTGGCTGGTCCGCGGGCGAAGGCCGTGCTGCGGGCGGCCGGAGTTGACGTGCCGGAGCTTGCGCCGCTCGAATTGTGTGCTCCGCAGTGCAACTGCGCGTGTGATTGCCTGAAGTGCACGGTGGTGCGGGGTGATGAGGCAGGCGGCGAGTCTTATGAGATCTGGCTCGCGCCGGGGCAGATGAAGACTGCCTGGGACGCGCTGATTGCGGCGGGTGGTACGGCTGTTGAAGGTGCAGGGGTGGGTGCGACAGGCGCTGGCGGTGCGGGCGCGGCCGCAGGTCCGCTGGAGTTGTGGCGGATCAGCCGGGGAATTCCGCGTTATGGCGTGGATATCCGCGAGCGCGATCTTCCGCAGGAGACGGGGCAAGCGCGCGCGCTGAATTTTACCAAGGGCTGCTATCTTGGGCAGGAGATTGTGGAGCGCATCCGTTCGCGTGGCGCGGTGCACCGGCAGTTCTCGGCGTTTTTGGTTGAAGGAGCGCTGCCTGCTCCAGGAGTGAAAATTCTGGCGGATGAAAAGGAAGTTGGCGAGGTTACGAGCAGCGCCGATTTGCCGTTGCCCGCGGGCGATCGTAAGGTGGCGCTTGGCTATTTGCGGCGCGAGGCGGTGGGCAAGAGTTTGCGGGCCGGAACGGCGGTGTTGAAACCGGCGACGGTGCCGATCATCTAAGTTAGTTCTGGCTTTGATTTCTAAATAAGCTAAGTTCCAGACGAGCTCCGGGTAGTAAGTTACAGCCCTCACGCCATACCTGGCCGGCGAATTCGAAATCGATCAGGGTAGAAGAACAGGATTAGAGAGCAGGGAAAAACACATGGCTGAAAAGAAACAAGAGGAATTCAAAGTAAGCGACCGGCGGCTGTTCACGGCGGATGGCGAGCTGCGGTCAAGTTCTGACGAGCAGGAAACCGCGACAGCTGAGCGGACGACAACCGAGCGGACGACAACGGCAGGACCTGTTTCCGCCGGGATTGTCTCCGATGGGCTTGTCTCTGATGCACCAGTGCCCTCTGCTCCGACTCCGGTCTCACCCGCCCGCGCGGGGCAGGGCGCTGACACGGCTGTTGCGGCGCAGGTTGATGAGCCTGCAAGCGCGGTGCAGTCTGAAACGGACGCGCCTCCGCCGCCAACTGCGTCTGAACAAAAGGCGCAACACGATGCGTATCGCGAGTCTTCGCGCGACCTTGACCGGCGGGTTGAACTGAGTGGCCACAGCTCCAAGGAACTGGAAGTGACGTTCGAGCGATTCATGGCCTCGCTTTATATGACGGCCATGATGCAGCTGGGCCTGATGCAGGAACAGGGCGGCCAGCCCGGCGTTGACCTGATCGGGGCGCGGCAGACGATTGACACGCTCGGCATGATCGCCGAAAAAACCAAAGGCAATCTCACACCCAAAGAGCAGGGATTTTTGCAGAACTGTCTCTACGAGCTGCGCATGGCTTATGTGGAAGTGACCAACGCGCTGGCACGCGCACCGCAGGCGCCGGGAGCGGTTACAGGCACGAACGGCTGAAATGAATTCCGGCGAAATTCATTTTGCTGAGACGCGATGCCGGAGCTCGCTGCGTCGTCGTTCATTTCTTCCAAGGTCAAGCTGACTCACTTCAGTCTGACGAAGTTTATTCTGCCGCAGTCATCGTGCCGCAGTTCATCTTAAAGATGCGCGCAACTCTCACAGTCCTCGGCAGCGGCACCTCGATGGGTGTTCCGACCATTGGGTGCGACTGCGCCGTGTGCCGCTCGACAGACCCGCACGACAGGCGCACTCGGCCGTCTATTTTGCTCAGCTATAACGGGCATCATGTTCTGATCGATACGACGCCCGATTTTCGGGAGCAGGCGCTGCGCGAGAAGATCACACAGCTTGATGCCGTGATCTACACGCACACGCATGCGGACCACATTCTCGGTATTGATGATCTGCGGCCGCTGAGCTATCACCACAAGGGCGGGAAATTGCCGCTGTATGGGACGACGGCGAACTGCGAATTTCTGCGCAACATGTTCCGCTACATCTTTGACGCCAACTACAAGTTTGGAGGCCTGCCGCAGGTGGAGCTGATTCCGACCGACGGCGCTCTTGACCTGTTTGGCGCGCACTTTGAGCCGGTCACGGTGATTCACGGCGAGTCGCCGATTCTTGGTTTTCGTTTTGGGTCGGCTGCGTATTTGACCGATCACAGTTCGGTGCCGGCGGAATCGATTGAGAAGCTACGCGGGCTCGACATTCTCTTTCTCGATGCGCTGCGCCACAAGCCGCATCCGACGCATTCGTCGGTGGAGCAGTCGTTGCAGATTGTGGCCGAGGTCAGACCGAAGCGCGCGTTCTTCACGCACATCTGTCATGACCTGCCCCACGAGGCGACCAATGCCGCCTTGCCGGCTGGGGTGAAGCTGGCTTATGACGGGATGAAGCTGGAGTTTGAGATTTAAATTGTCACCGCCGAGACGCCGAGGTCGCCGAGAAAACCTTAATGCTGGTTTTTTCTTGGTGCAGTCGGAGTCTTGGCGGTGAATGATACACCGATGTGAGTACGACACTGATGAAGGTCTTTCACCAACTTGCCGATATCCCGCCGGACTTTGGTCCGTCGATTGTGAGCGTCGGCAACTTCGATGGCGTTCACCGGGCGCACCGGGCCGTCATCGATGAGATTGTGCGACGGGCGCGTGCGGCGAGTGCGTCGTCGGTAGTGGTGACTTTTGAGCCGCATCCGGCGCGCATTCTGCGACCGGATCACGTTTTCAAACTGCTGACTCCGACGGCTGAAAAGCTTCGCCTGCTGGAGGCGACGGAACTGGACGCGGTGCTGCTATTACCATTTTCGCGCGATCTTTCGCTCATGACGCCGCACGAGTTCGCGCATGACATCCTGAAAAAGCATCTTCATGCTCGCGAGGTACATGAGGGGTATAACTTCCGCTTTGGCCATCAGGCAGCGGGAACTATTCAAGTATTACGCGAACTGGGACAGAGTATGGATTTCAAGGTGCATGACTATCCGGAGATGCGCCTGCGCGGCGAGCATGTTTCGAGCAGCCACATTCGCAAGTTGCTCGCTGATGGACGGGTGAGCCGGGCGCGGCATCTGCTGGGGCGGCCGTTCAGCATTGTGTCGTCGCCGGGGCGGGGACGCGGCTATGGATTGAAATACACGGTGCCTACCATCAACCTGGCGCGCTATGAGGAACTTGTGCCGAAGGATGGCGTCTACATCACGCGTATGCGCGTGGGCGCGGGTACGAATGGCGAGTGTTTTGATTCGGTGACCAATGTTGGCAACCGACCGACATTTGGGGCCGATTCGTTTGCAATTGAAAGTCATCTGCTGAATTTTCATCCGTTGGAGCTGACGGCGGAGACGGAAGTGGAGCTTCATTTTCTGGATCGTCTGCGGGATGAGATTAAGTTTCCGTCGGTTGAGGCTCTGAGGGAGCAGATTGGGCGGGATGTGGGGAAGGCGCAGCGGTATTTGGGGAGGCTGGGGCAGGCCGGGGTCCGTTAGCCTGGCCGGTGCGATTGATCGGCGGTCTGCACCGCAGCAACGCTGAATTACACTTTTAAGGATGCCCTCGTCTTATGTCCTTTGACCTAGCCGCATACCTGACCAAGAAGTTTCCATCACTTACTCTCGGGGGCGGACTTTTTTATCGATGGCCTATTGGCATTCGCTTTGAACTTGGACTTGAGAAATTCTGCGAACGAGCGCCAAAATTATACGAGGCCGTTTTTTCCCCAGAACAGCTGCGTTGTCATTTCACAGAATTGGCCTGAGTGTCTCAATCTACCGGATCGCTATTTTCCAGTATTTACTCTACCCGGCGTATTCGAGTCCGGAGACCCACTCGAGCTGCAGAGCCTCGAATTCAGAACCCAGGAAGACGGTGAACCGAAGACGTTCGTACTGCAATGGGCACAACTGCCGGCGCAGAGCTTTGAATACGAAACTATATTTGAGGCCATTACTAATGCTGACCATGCCCAATCGCCATCCGCGGCGGGGGACGTCTACTTTCTCAATCCGGCAAAAGGAATCATCGTGCACATGTATGACGATCGCGGAATGGACGTGATCGCCGCGAGCAAGGCAATGATTATGCCGATCTACCGCACCTTCAGCGATTGGGTTCTGGAGTTCGACCGCGAGCTAATCGCAAAGCGGCTGTCGTAGTCCTTTCGAGCGTTGCCAATAGTGTCCTTGCTACAATCCCCCGCACATGGTCGTCGGCCCAATCCAACTCATCCAGCAAGCTACTCCCGGGCAGCGGCGCACGCTGCTGGCGGCTTCGCTTGGCTGGATGCTGGATTCGTTCGATGCCATGCTCTACGCGCTGGTGCTGGCTTATGTTATGCGCGATCTCGGCATGAGCAAGTCAACGGCCGGCTTGCTTTCTACCTTGATGCTGCTGGCCTCGGGCATCGGCGGCATCGGGTTTGGGTTTCTGGCTGACCGCATTGGACGCAGGCGGGCGCTCACGCTCAGCATTGTGACTTACTCGGTCTGCTCGTTTGCTTCGGGACTGTCGACGACTGTGCTTATGCTGGCGATCGTTCGGTTTGTCCTCGGACTGGGGATGGGCGGGGAATGGAATACTGGCGCGACGCTGGTTGCCGAGACGTGGCCGGATGAGCTTCGAGCCAAGGCGCTTGCTATTGTGCAGAGTTCGTGGGCGATTGGATATGCGCTGGCGGCGCTGGTCGCTGGAGTAGTGCTGCGTTTTGCGAACTGGCGATTCGTGTTTTTTGTGGGAATTCTTCCTGCGCTTGCCACGTTGTGGATTCGGAGGCGGGTGCCAGAATCGGAGATGTGGATTGCTCGCTTTAGTGGTCAGAGCAAAGATCAAAGACAAAATCAAAAGCAAGATCAAAATCAAAATCAAAATCAAAATCTTGAACCACAGAGGACACTGAGAGCACAGAGGACATCTGGGAGACAGAGTAGCGAATCTTTTTTTGCTATCTTTCGCGCGCCCTATCTCAAGAGCACGTTCGCGCTGCTGCTCGTCAACTTTTTTGGGTTGTTTGGATGGTGGGGGTTATTTCAGTGGATTCCGGCTTATCTTTCTC
>JBAWAI010000563.1:0-11487 GCA_049589215.1 Terriglobales bacterium
ACCTAAAGCAAGCGGCTTCAGCCGCTGATGCTGACGACGCATCCCACTCGCGAATTATTTACTCAAATCGAGGCCCGCAACTCGATGCCATCGCCCGCGCTATTCTTTCAACTTCAACTTGCCCTTATTCTCCTCCAGAAACGTCTTCAAATCCTCCGCCGCCCCCAGCAACCGTGTCCACTGCTCGTAATACAGAGTCACTGGAAACCGCCCCAATCCATACACGCTCACGCCGCCTTTTTCGCTTACCCGAAACTCCATCGCGCCGCTGCGTTTCTTCGTGTCTCCCTGCTTTTCCAGTTCCTGCAGCTTCGCTTTCAACTCTTCATAGGTTGGTTCAGTCATGAATGCACCTCGTATGATTTTTCTCCATCATAGGTTGCCCCGCGCTCTTCCGTCGAGACAAAGCGGCAAAACTCTTCACACCGCCCGCCGACGGCCGGCCCCATCCCGTGCCACTTCAGTAACTTGCGGCCAAACTCAGTCCTCCGAAGTGGAAGCGGGAATGCTAAGATAGATCGAAGTACGGTCAAGGGATAAGCTCGCGAGCAGCCGTGTACAAGTGCGGCAGTCGTCCAATAAGGGGAATATCGTGTCAAAGAAGAAATCGATGTTGGAAAATGTAATTGTGCTGGTCGTACTCGGCGTTCTTGCCGGCGCGATCGGTGCCGCCGGAGTCGGCATGATTCAGTTGCACTCCATGCAAACCGCATCCTCAACGGCGGCAGCTGGCGGTCCACCCAAATAACGATCGCACTGCTCCCTCTTAGCTCGCAAGCGCGCGCTCGGTGCATCTCGTTCTCGGTGCCAGCCCGTTCGCGGCATAAGCCGTATTAATCAAGCGAGCGCGCCTTTGCCGCTGCCCCGCACATTCCTAAACCATCGCCCGAGCCGCCTCTTCCAACGCCTTCATCGCAATGAGATAAGGTCTCGGACCATGGCTCACTCTTGCGACGCCATGCTCCGCGAGTGTCTGTACCGACGGAGTCGCGTCGCCGGCCATGATGTTGAGCGGCAGCCGCGTCTCTTTAGCCAGCCGCGCAATTAGAGTGATGTCAACCATGCCCGGCGCAAACAGTCCATCTGCGCCCGCTTCCGCATACGCTTGTGCTCGTTCAATCGTCTCAGCCACCATCGCGTCGTTGTGCCCTTCGGCCGGTCCTTGAAAAAAAACATCTGTTCGAGCATTGATAAAGAAACGGATGCCCGCAGCATCCGCCTTCCGTCGAGCACCACGAATGCGCTCCACCTGATCGGCCACCGTCCGAAGTTTCCCATCGGCCGGAAAACTGTCCTCCAGGTTGCAGCCAACCGCCCCGGCCTCGATCGCCAATGCGATGGTCTCGCCCACCACTTCCGCTACGTCGCCATACCCGCTCTCCAGATCAACCGACACCGGCAGTTCCGTCACCCCCGCGATCCGTCGCAGATTCTCGATCGCCAACCCCAGCGGCATACGCTCGCCATCCGCAAAGCCGTTCGCATTCGCGACCGACCAACTACCCGTCGCCAGCGCCTTCGCCCCGGCCACGCCCACCGCCTTGGCGCTGCCTGCGTCCCAAACGTTAAAGAGGATGAGCGGCCTTCCGGCTATATGCAACGCCCGAAACTGTTCAGCTTTCCGATTCTGATCGGTCATTTGTTCTCCTGAGTGATTTTCGAGCGTCGAGTGCTTCCCTGTCAGTAGGCCATGCACGATGGGATTACCGCTGTCAGAATCTTTAGCAATCTCAATCGGACAGCAGCCAACGGGAAGTTAACGCCGCAGTGCCGACCGCCGAAACTCAGAGGGTGAGCGGCCATACATCCGGCGGAAAGCGGCGCTGAAGTGGCTGTGGCTCGAGAAGCCAAGCTCCAGACTCAGAGCAGTGAGGTCATCATACTGGCCAAGCAGGTCCAGCGCTCGCGCCAATCGTAGCCGGAGTTGGTAGCGATACAAGGGCGAGCCTTCCACTTGCTGGAAGACCTGAGTCAGATAAACCGGCGAGCCGCGCACTTCGGCGGCAATCTCAGCCAACGTCCACCGTCGCGCCAAGTTGCTCGCGATCACGATCTTTACCCGATCTACAAGGCGTTGCCGCCCAATGCTCGCTCCTGCGGCGTGCGTGGTGCGCGGCCCCAGCGCCCGCTGCACTAGCGTCAACGCCAGGCTCTCCGCCTCCAAAGGCTCCACGATCTTCTCGCGCAAGCTGTGCCGCAGCAGCGCCGCCAGTGCCTGAGTTCGCGCGTCAATCCTCAGACGCTGCCGTCGAAACGCTACCCCCGCCCCGTCACGCAAAAAGGTAGACGGCGCCAGTTCATGCAGCAGCGTCTCGCTGATCGCCACAGACATACTGGCATCGCCCCCCGGCACGGGATGGCTCACCCGGTAGCCTTCGGCAGCGTTGAAAAACAGCACCTGATTCGCCTCCGCTACCGCCTGGTCGTCTCCCACATGCCGAACGTAGACGCCCCGATACGGAAATACTAGTTGCGTAACAGTCGCGCATTCTTCTGTAGTCTGCTGCCGGCAACTACCCTGACAGTAAGTGTCCCGAATCGTAATAGTCGGAGATTTGAGCAGGCACTGAACGACAAACTCAGTCGCGGGTCCGCCTTCGCCTTTTAAGTCCGCGCTGGTGACCCGACCGAATAAGCGATTCTTACCCTTCAAAGCCGAACCTCACTCACCTTTGATGGGTCTCATTTAGATAGGGCTCATATTTAGATACGTCGCAATTTTCCGCGCGCGCACCCGGTCTGTAAACCCAGAAACTAATTCATCGGAGACACAGTTAAAAGCTTCGCAACAACCTGCTTCATATCAATTCAGATGGATTCAGCGTGGCTCCATGGACGTTTCCGGTAATCAGGTGCACTCTCCCAATAGCACCGACGAAAGGAGCATGCCATGAAAACCAAAACGAATCTGAAAGCCGGCTACCGCATACAGCATTAATGCTCGGATGGAGGTTGAAGCGAGACCCACCAAATCAAACAGTGAAGGAGCGCAGCCATGAAAACCAAGACCAACGTGAAGGCCGGCGGTCAATATTTGGGCACACCGCCCCAACTGCCCTACATCAGAAGATAACGAGAAGCGTTTCTCGATGGGGCACAAGGCATCCCTGGGCAACTCTGGCGGCACACAAGCTATTTGAGTTTCCCGGCGAATCGGTTCCATGGAGCGGGAGACGGGGATCGAACCCGTGACATCCAGCTTGGGAAGCTGGCGTTCTACCGCTGAACTACTCCCGCTCAACTTCGCTAGACTATCACCCACTCCCATCCAAAAACAATCTTGCCGATAACGACCCGAACTTCGTACACCGCGAAATCACCGACGAACCAAACGCGTCGCTCACACTAATTTTTACAGCCTCTAAGGTTTTCTCCGTGGCTCCGTGCCTCCGTGGTGAAAGAGCCAGCCAGGCGAAACCCCACGCCTCAACGCCCAGGCGCCTTAGAGTCGCCCGCATTCACAGCGTGGGCATTCGCCCCGCGCACACCAGTCACCGGCAAGTTCGTCAACGGCACCGCCTGCACCTTCCCGCCCATCGGCTCCGTCAACGACTCCGGCGCAACCCGCGATCCCTCCGGACGAATCCCCTTCGCCGATACGATCGACCATCGCCAATCCTCATCCGGCCCCGGCGTCACGCCCACAAACTCGCGCAGCGTCGCCCGATCAAACGCCTTCGTCTCCGTCTTCAAGTGATACAGCAGCGTCACATCTGACCGCCGCTCCACCAGCGGCACCGCATCTCCCGCAGCCGTCGGCAAAACCCGCGCCAGCGCCGCCGTTTCCGCATCTTCTCCCGGTCGCCGCTCCATCGTCAGCCCCACCGTTATCTCTCGCAGAGCCCATTCCGTCCCGTTGAAAACGTCCACCTGCAAATTGTCATCATGGATCGACGCCGGCCCGTCCAGCTTCAGCACTTCCTCCGCCGGCAAATCTTCCACCAGCACCGGCTTCACGATCAGCGAACTCGCCCGCGCATTGAATGACATGCTGCAAGTCACGTCCGGCGACGAAACCGTCAACTTATTTCCCGACGCGTCCAGCGACAGCACCGTCTTATCCGGCGCCAGCGGCTTAAGCTTGCCGGCATCGTCCATCACCTGCGAAAGATTGTCGTTGTCGACCACCGTCCGCAGTGCCGGAGGAGCCGGCGCCGACGCCTGATCCTGAGCCTTAGCCCGCCGCAAATTGCGCGCCAGATCACCCAGTGACTGCTCCCCATCCTGTCCAGCCGAATCCTGCGCAGAGCCCGTCTGATCCTGCGCCGCCCCAATCGATTCCTGCCCAAACCCCGCCCGCGGCAAACTAATCACGCAAGCCAGCGCAAGACCCGCCACCAGGCCAATCCGCCAGCCCAACTCCGAAATTGAATTCCAGCGAACCATCAATCCCCGTTGCAAATAAGTAAACACGCCGTTCCTGACGCCCAAACCAGGCGCATGCGTGCTTCGACCAAAGCGCAAGCCCGCCCCACGCACCTCGGGCCTCTCAATCAAATTCTAGGCGGAACGTAACAGGAAGAAAGTTACCAAAGGCACCTCAAAGTGCTACGACTTCAGAAGACAGCCGCAAGCCGCCAAGGTGAGCCCAAAACGGTCAAACTCAAACCCGAAGCCCTACAGGAAGAAACGAGAGTAGATATAAAAAAGGCAGGAACCGCGCTCGTGATCGAAGCGGTCGCGCAACGGGGCGCGTTTCCTGCCCTTCCTGACACCGCAACTTACAACAGGCCAGAACTGCGGAGACGGTTTACGGGGTCCATCGGCACGGACTGACGTTTAAAAACCCAGCGCGCCACGGCAATCCCTAACGCCGCGTAGCATAAATGCCAGACTTTCATAAATTCGCTCCCCCTACGCCGGAACCGACATCGGGGAGCGCTTCGCCCGTTCCGTCGTATGCTCAACTTACTGCGGTCCAGTCTCAAGGTCCAGTCCACAAAGGTGCCATCGCACCCCCCAAAAGGTCACCTCGCGGGTAACTTCCCCGTATAACCGAAGAAACCCGCCCCGCATTGCCGGCCGTCACGGCCTCCGAATGCCCGCAGAATCCCCCCGCCCCGAATCAACTCCGCTCCCGCCCAACCGGCAATCGAACATGGTAGGCTTCTGATGCTCGCATCGTAGTTCCGAACAAGCCAGGCGGGGTCAACCATGGACTTCGAAATTTCGGCAGGACAACTGAAAGCTCTCCAGAAGACCGGCGAGCCGTTCCTACTCCTCGACGTGCGCGAGCCCTGGGAGTTCGACACCGCCAAAATTGAAGGCGCAAAGAATATCCCCATGGGCGACATCCCCACCCGCGCCAACCAGGAACTCGACCCCGACGCCCACATAGTCGTCATCTGTCATCACGGAGTCCGCTCGCTCACGGTAACCAACTGGCTCCGCCAGCAAGGCTTCGAAAAAACTCAATCCATGCGTGGAGGCATAGACGGCTGGGCCCGCACAGTAGACCCAAAAGTGCCGCTATATTAGTTGTATTAGAGGATAACGATCAGCGGCGAGCGGTCACTTGCGGGTTTGACTCGCTCTTCGCCAGCATCTCAAGCAACCCGTTCTCACTGAGAACTGACAACTAAGAGCTAGTCCTGAGACCTGACAACCGAGACCTGAGAACTGGTCCAGAGAGCTAGCCCTGAGACCTGACACCTGAGAGCTAGTCCTGAGACCTGAGAACTGAGAACCGAGACCTGCCTTGATCACCGACTGCCACGTCCACATCGAGCCCTACGAAATGTTTACCCCCGCCGCCCTCGCGCTCATGAAGGCGAAGCGTCCCAACTTCGCCGAGATCGAATCCTATTCCCGCTCCCCCAGCGCCTTCCTCAAATACCTCGATCGTTGCGGAGTCGAGCGCGCCGCCCTCATCAACTACGTTGCCCCGGAAGTCATGGGCTTCGGCCCGGCCGTCAATCAGTTCGTCGCAGACTACGTCAAAGCCGATCCCCGCCGCCTCATCGCCTGCGGCTCCGTCCATCCCCGCCACACCAAAAACATTCTCGCCGATGTCGAGCACATCCTCCGCCTCGGCATCCGCATGATCAAAATTCATCCGCCGCACCAGCTCCTCTACCCGAACGACTACGTTCACGGCGTCAAAGAACTCGAAATCATCTATCGCGCCGCCGAAGCCAACGGCATCCCGGTCATGTTCCACACCGGCACGTCAGTCTTCCCCGGCGCGCGCAACAAATACGGCGACCCCATCTACGTCGACGACGTCGCCGTCGATTTCCCCAAACTAAAAATCCTCCTCGCCCACGGCGGCCGTCCCCTCTGGATGGACACCGCCTTCTTCCTCCTCCGCCGCCACAAAAATGTCTATCTCGACATCAGCGGCATCCCGCCCAAAAAGCTCCTCGAATATTTCCCGCGCCTCTCCGAGATCGCCCACAAAACTCTCTTCGGCACAGACTGGCCCGGCCCCGGCGTCCCCGACATAGCCCAAAACGTCGAAGACTTCAAAGCCCTGCCAATCACCAAAGAAATGCGCCAGCAAATTTTCTGGGACACCGCCGCCACCCTCTGGCCCGCCTGACCGCGAAGCGGGAGTCTGATTGGGAGGTCTGATAAGGTGCGTTGGAATTTCGTTCTCGGCCCCACGGCTCGTCATTGCGCGCCAGAACTTTTGTTCCACCCTCTGCAACCGCGCGCCAGCTCACCTTGTCTTAAGGCTGAGGTGACAAAATGAGCTACACAGTCGGCGATGGTATGGTTGTGCTGGCGTTGGCGGCGGGCGTGGTTGGTTATCTCCACGTGAAGCATCAAACCCGCAGGAAGCGGCTCGAACTCATTCATCAGGAGCGGCTCGTGGCGATGGAAAAGGGTATCCCCTTGCCTGAATTTCCGCTGGAGCAAAGGCCGAATCCGGGTGTTCTCGATCCGACCGGGGTCCTCCCGATCCTCGGTACCATCCTGTTCTGCCTTTCCCTGGGAACCATGATTGTCCTCTATCGGACTCTTGACGCGGAGGCACGTTCGTTTTGGATATCACCGCTGCCCTTCGCTTTTTTGGGCGTGGGCCTGCTTGTCTTCCATTTTCTCAAACGCGATGCCGGCCATTGATACGGGTGGATAGCGATTCTCAACTCGTGGCCCGTGCGCAAGCGGCCGACCAGGACGCTTTTGCGGAGCTGGTTCGCCGCCATAGCGACCACGTGTTTCGTCTTGCTCTCTCGATTCTGGGGCAGGGATTCGCGGCTGAGGCAGAAGACGTCGCCCAGGAGGTGTTTCTGAAGGTTCATCATGCGCTTCCATCATTTCGGGGCGAAGCCGAGGTCGGCTCTTGGATTTACCGCATCACTTTCAACCAGGCGGTGAACTTGAAGGCGCGGGCTCGTTTCCGAAGGCCACACTTGGATGACACGGTGCTTTCTCAGGTGGCGGCCGCGGAGCCCGGGCCACGCTCGCTGCTCGAAACAGCGCAGCGCGATCAATCCCTTGCGCTATGCATTCAAACCCTACCCGAGGTCTACCAATCAGCTCTCCGTCTCTACTATTGGCTGGGAGCAAGTGTCGCTGAAGTGGCGGCCCTCCTCGACGTTCCGGAGAATACAGCCAAGTCGTATCTCCACCGCGCCCGCCAGCTTCTCCACGGCCTGCTGAAAGAGAAAGGATATTCTTATGTCTGAGCCCATGTCTGAGATGGACCCGCGCGAAGTCAAAATCGATAGCTTGCTTCGGCGATCCATGGCCGCGCCCGTCCCAAGCCTGCGGCCGGATTTTGATCAGCGCTTGATGCGCGAGATGCGCCGAAGGTCTCAGCCTTCCAACCAATTCAGCCGGATTTTGCTCGCCGGCTACGGTGGGCTGTCAGCGGTGATCTCTACCGTTGTGATGCGCGGCCAAGGGCTCGGCTGGGGGGCAATAACAGTGATGATACTCGGGCCGCTCACCTTGGTTGCCACCGTACCCTGGGTATGGCGCGCAACCCATTCAACAACGCGACACAGCGCCGAGTAGACCCGGCGAACAGAATTTCAAATAGAGCGGTCCGCGCGATTTGTGGACGGATCACGGGCCCCGCCTCTACCCCTTAGCCTTAAACAATCCAACCGTATTCCCTTCCGGATCGGCAAACCACGCAAACGTTCCCGTTGGAATCGTCACCGGCGGCACCACCATCTTCCCGCCGAGCGACGCAGCCTTGTCCAGATAAGCCTGCACATTATCCACCGCAACATAAAAAATCGTGTAATGATGAGGCTCATGCCCGAGCGCGGTGATGTGTCCGCCAATGGGTGCACTGCCGCTTCCAGCGCCCGCATCAATCATCGTCGCCGGGCCCATCGCCTGCATCTTCCAGTCAAAGAGCTTGCTATAAAACTCGCCGGTCTTGCCGCTATCACGGCATCCAATTTCAAAATGGCAGATAGGATTAGGCATCGGTTCTCCAGTTGAAGTCGCAAAGTCAGTCGCAAATTTTAGCACGACCCCAGCTCCAGGTTTTCTCTGTGTCTCTGTGACTCTGTGGTGAAAAAACCAGATCAGGAAACTACCCCCGCCCCCCGCCTTGGAATCGCCCGCACCAATAGCGTATAAAAGAAGGTTGCCCTGTGGCCGCTGCAAAGCCGCCGCCGGGCCTGCGAATCCAGTCATTCGCATCCAAGCGAGGGGTCATGTCGACGGTCACGGGAGTGCAAGCGCCAAAAGGTCTCGAGGGAATCGTCGCCACCACCTCGGGCATCTGCTACATTGATGGAGACGCGGGCGTCCTCGCCTATCGCGGCTACGACATTCACGATCTCGCCGAGCATTCCACCTTCGAAGAGGTCTGCTATCTCCTCTGGTTCGGCCGTCTCCCCAGTGCCGGCGAGCTGCGCCAGTTGCAAGAGCGTCTCGCCGCCGCCCGCACCCTCGATCCCGCCATTATCGCTCAGCTCCGCGCCGTGCCCCGCCACGTGCCGCCCATGGATGCCCTCCGCACCCTCGTCTCCGCGCTCTCCTACTACGATCCCGACAGCGCGAAAAACGATCACGATTCGAACATCAACAAGGCCATCCGCCTCACCTCGCAGATCGCCATCCTGGTCGCCAACTACGATCGCGTCCGCAACAACAAGCCCCTGGTCGAGCCCGACGGCTCACTCTCCCACGCGGCCAATTTTCTATTGATGCTCAACGGCGTCAAACCCTCCGCAACCGCCGAGCGCGCCCTAGACATCGCTCTGATCCTCCACGCCGACCATGAGCTCAACGCCTCCACCTTCGCCGCCCGCGTGGTCGCGGCCACGCTCTCCGATATGCACTCCGCCATCACCGCGGCAATCGGCGCGTTAAAAGGTCCGCTCCACGGCGGCGCCAACGAAGCCGTCTTCAAAATCCTCATGGAGATCGATAAAGCCCACGCCGACCCCGTCGAGCACATTAAAGGAATGCTAGCCCAGAAAAAGAAAGTCCCTGGATTCGGCCATCGCGTCTATCACACCGAAGATCCGCGCGCGACCCACCTCCGCAAAATGTCCGAGGATCTCGGCAAAGCGAGCGGCCAACCCCAGTGGTTCGATTATTCCAGCAAGATCGAGCAATACGTCAGAGCCGACAAAAAGCTAAACGCCAACGTAGATTTCTATTCCGCCTCCACCTATCACACGCTCGGCATCGCGGTCGATCTCTTCACCCCGATCTTCGCCGTCTCCCGCGTAAGCGGCTGGACCGCCCACGTAATCGAGCAACTCGACGACAACCGCCTGATCCGTCCGCGCGCCGACTACATTGGCCCCGAATATCCGCAGCACTACGTAGACATCGACGCTCGCTGATCGACGCCCGCTAAACGCAACCGGCCGCAACAAGCCGCACAAAGCTCCACCGCCGCTAAATGACACCCGACCACAACTCCCGCTCCGCCGCTCTTCCCATCCTCGCCATCGCGGCCGCCACCGTCGTCATCCACGCCCTCGCCCGCCAATACGGCTTTCACCGCGACGAACTAGCCACCCTCGAAGACGCCCGCCACCTCGCCTGGGGATTCGTCGCCTATCCGCCCGTCACCCCCTTCTTCGGACGCCTGTCTCTCATCCTCTTCGGCACCTCAGTTGCCGGATTCCGCTTCTTCGCGTCCCTGGCCGAAGCCGTCGCCCTCGTCTTCATCGGCCTCATGACCCGCGAACTCGGCGGCCGTCGCGGCGCACAACTCCTCGCAGTCGCCGCGGGAGTTCCCTTCTGCCTCGCCGGCGGCGCGCTCATGCAATACGTTTCGTTCGACTATCTCTGCTGGGTGCTCGTCGCCTACTTCGTCATCCGCCTGCTCCACAGCGACGATCCCCGCTGGTGGCCCGCCATCGGTGTGTCCATCGGCCTCGGCATGATGACGAAATACACCATGGGATTTTTCGTCATCGGCATCGTCTTCGCAGTCATCGCCACTCCCGCCCGCAAATATTTCGCCAGCAAGTGGCTCTGGATCGGCGTCGCGCTCTCCATCGTCGTCTTTCTTCCCAACCTCATCTGGCAGGCCCAGCACCATTTCATCTCTCTCGATTTTCTGAAACACATCCACGAGCGCGACATTCGCTGGGGTCGCACCAAAGGCTTCCTGCCCGACCAGCTCAAAATCACTCTCCTCGCCTGCCCGCTCTGGCTAGCCGGCCTCTACTACACGCTCATCACGCCCGCCGGCCGCCGTTTTCGCATGCTCGCCTGGATGTACCTCGTCCCGCTCGTCCTCTTCATCATCGCCAAAGGCCGCGGATACTACCTCGCCGCGGCCTATCCCATGCTCTATGCCGCCGGCGCAGTCTGGGGCGAGCAGCAACTCGCCTCACTCGGCAAACGCTGGTCCGCCGCCCTCCGCACCATCGCCTGGGCAGCCCTCGCTTTCGACGCCCTCCTCGTCGGCGTCATCGCCATGCCATCCGCGCCGGTGAATTCTCCGCGCTGGAATTTTGCCTTGAAAATCAACGGCGATCTTGTCGAAGAACTCGGCTGGCCCGAACTCACCGCCGAGGTCGCCCGCATCCGCGATTCCCTGCCCGCCGCCGATCGCTCCACCGTCGGCATCCTCGCCGCCAACTACGGCGAAGCCGGAGCCCTCACCCTCTACGGCCCCGCCTACAACCTCCCGCGCGCCATGAGTGGCATCAATTCCTTTTACGCCAAAGGCTACGTCACTCCTCCGCCCGACACGCTAATCGTCCTCGGCTTCTCCGACCACTTCCGAGCCGCCAACTTCGCATCCTGCACCGTAGCCGGCCACGTCCCCAATCCCTACAACATGGAAAACGAGGAAACCCACGATCATCCCGACATCTACCTCTGCCGCGGCGTCCGCCAGTCCTGGCCCGACTTCTGGAAAGACTTCCAGTACTACGGCTAGCTCTCGCTCGATCCGCCGCGTTCTGCCGCGCAGCATCAAACTCTCGCGCAGGCTGAAAGACTTTGCTGACCTCTTGATTTCGGTCGAGCAGTAGATTCTGGGTCGCGCAGTAAATCCTCGGTCTCGCGGCGGATTTTGGGTGGCGCAGCGCTTCAGCGCTGCGATAA
>JBAWAI010000564.1:0-28265 GCA_049589215.1 Terriglobales bacterium
CGAGCAAAAATATCGCGCCATCTTTGAAAATGCCGCCGAAGGAATCTATCAATCCACACTGGACGGAAAATACATCTCCGCCAATCCCGCGCTCGCGCGAATGCTCGGTTTTGACTCGCCGGAAGAATTGATCTCTTCCCGAACGGATATCAGCACCCAGCAATACGTTAGCCGGGAGGCGCACGCGGACTTTGTAAGAACAATGACCGACGCCGGCGCGGTTCAGGCTTTTGAGTATGAGGCTTCTCGCAAGGATGGAAAGACAATCCTGGTCTCCGAAAACGCACGGGCGGTACGCGACTCAGCGGGCAACATCCTCTATTTCGAGGGCACGGTCGAAGACATCACCCACCAGCGGGAACTCGAGCATCAACTTCGGCAGATGCAGAAAATCGAGGCGGTGGGGCGGCTGGCGGGCGGTGTCGCTCATGACTTCAACAACATTTTGATGGCCATCAGCAGCTACGCGGAATTGCTTGAAAGGAAATTGCCCGATTCATCCACTAGCCGCTACGTGCACGAGATCGTGAAAGCGACTAAACGGGGATCGTCGCTGACAGACGGTCTTTTGACGTTCAGCCGTAAGCAGGTCCTATCCCCAAAAGTATTGGATCTCAACTCGCTTATCGCAGAGCATCTCAAGATGTTGGCCCGTTTGATTCCCGAAAACATTGAGTTAAAGTTCGTCGCCGGCGGCAATCTTGGGCACGTCAAAGCCGATCCCAGTCAGGTGCAACAGGTATTGATGAATCTGATTATCAATGCTCGCGATGCTATGGCAACCGGCGGGCGACTCATACTCCAAACCAGCAATGCCGAATTGGATGCTGCAGCGGCCGCGCACAATCAGGACCCTGCCGCAAAGTACGTTCTCGTTTCCATAAGTGATACGGGCTGTGGCATGGACAATGAAACTATGTCGCACATATTTGAGCCGTTCTTCACCACCAAAGAACAGGGAAAAGGTACGGGCCTCGGCCTCGCAATTGTATTCGGAATCGTCAAGCAGAGTGGAGGCCATGTATTCGTTCACAGCGAGCTCAGTAGAGGGACGACGTTCAAGGTCTACTTCCCAATGGTCGAAGCCACCATCGAGAGTGAGAACACCGAGATCATCAGCCACTCCAGTACCGGCAGCGAAACCATCCTTCTAGTTGAAGATGAGGACGGGGTGCGTAATTCGACGGCCGAATATCTTCAGGACGCGGGGTATAGAGTTCTGACGGCATCGGGCGCTCCGGAAGCGCTCCAGGTGGCGGAACAGCACGACCGGCCGATACATCTTCTCTTGACAGACGTAATTATGCCTTTCATGAGCGGGCGACAGCTGGCGGAAATCATGACCGGTCTGCGATCCGAGACTCGGGTTGTGTTCATGTCTGGCTACTCCGATAATTTGCTTTCACCTCAACAGATACTGGACACCAGGCACAGGCTGTTGCGAAAACCTTTTAGTCTCGAATCACTCGGTCAGTGCATACGAGAGGTGTTGGAGACGAGCGGCCATAAGACCGCGGCTAGTAGTAGTTAGTCTGACTGCTCGATACAGTGTTCGCTGTAGGACAGTTATTACAGCGGCGTGGACGTGAGTAACTTGCTTCTCTGGGGTGGGTATATGAGAGTCGGTTATTATGCTGGACCTATCCAGGCAGTCTGTCACTGGCACCGTCTTGGTCGCGGACGACGAAGAGTCGAATCGCGAACTCATGACGGAGCTGTTGTCACTTGCGGGGTTCGAAGTAGTTGCGGTTCCCAATGGCGTCGCGGCGCTGGACGAGCTGAATAAGATACGGCCGGACCTGATCCTGCTCGATGTGCTGATGCCCCAACTGAATGGGCTTGAGGTCTGCAGGAGAATCAAAAGCAATCCTGAGACGTTTTTGATTCCGGTCATCTTGACCACATCCCTCACCGACAAACAGGATCGCATCAACGGCATTCAGGTCGGAGCTGATGATTTTCTCAGCCGGCCAATCGATCGAACGGAGTTGGTGGCTCGCGTTCGATCACTCGTGCGCCTCAAGCAACGTACCGACGAACTTGAGCGCGCCGAGTCGGTCCTCTTTTCGCTGGCTCGCAGCATTGAAGGTAAGGATCCCTACACTCATGGCCACTGCGAGCGCCTGGCCGACTACTCCGCAATACTAGGGGCACAACTTGGCCTGCCCGCGGAACAGATTACCGCCTTGCGTCGCGGCGGAATCGTGCATGACATTGGCAAGATCGCTGTGCCGGATTCTATTTTGTTGAAGCCCGCCGCACTCTCGGAAGCGGAGTGGAAGCTCGTCCGTGAACATCCAGTATTGGGAGAACGCATTTGCGGCCCACTGAAGTCATTTCGTCTCGTTCTTCCAATCATTCGGCATCACCATGAAAGGCGCGATGGCTCTGGATATCCCGACGGGCTTTCAAGGGAATCAATCCCGCTGACCGCGAGAATCTTGCAGATCGTCGATGTCTATGACGCCCTGACGACCAAGCGACCCTACAAGCCCGCGCTCACCATCGCCGATGCTCTGCTCACGATGAAAGAAGAGGTCTCAAAGGGATGGTGGGACCCACATATTTTTGCTGAATTTGAACAGCTTGTCCGGAGCGGGGCAGTCGGTATCAAGTCCCACGTCGCTGCGGCAGGCTTGTAACAGCTCGGGTCTCGAACAGCTGGTTAGGGATCATGAACCCGCACGCTTAAGGAACTCTTGGTGAAAACAGCGGTTCAATTAGCTAATTGGGTTTCAAACAGCCGGTGGCGGCTTTTCCTTCTTTTCCTGCCACTGCTTGTCGTGCCTATCGCGCTCTTCGCTTATTCGGCAAACCGAATCCTTAAACTCCAAAGCGAGACTCAGGCAGAAGTAGAAAGCGCTCAACTCGCGCGCATCTCCGCATCTTTAGTGAGTGAACACTTTCGTCAGGCGAGCATTCTTCTTGAATCCATTGCCACGCGCCGCACGCTGCGCGAAGCCTGGACGAAGAACAATCAGGATCTCGTGATGTGGCACCTCCAGAGTGCGGCATCGTTGCGGCCGGACTTCTCCTTTGTCAGCATGTATAGCGTCGATGGCCAGATGCGAGCCATTTATCCGCCCCAGCCGGCCATGCTCCGCCAGAGCTTCGCACGTCGCGATTGGTACAAGGGTGTGAGCCGCGAAGAACAGCCCTACATTTCAGAGGTGTACCAGTCAGCCGTTCCACCGTTCCAGATGGTTGTCGCGATTGCGGTGCCAGTCAGGGATGAAGATGGTCGTGTGATCGGCATACTGATGGGCGCGGATAGCTTGGATCGGCTCGGTCAACAACTGGAAGAAACCCGGCTGGACGGAGGATGGACGATTCTGCTGGCCGATCAACGCGGTAACCTGGCTGCACGTCGCAGTGGCAGGGTCGCTGGAGACACTCCGCCGGATGCGGACCCGGACGCCCACGAGTTAGCCCAGTTGTTAACGGCAGCCCGCAACCAGGATCAACACGTCGGGCATAAGACGGACAGTCGTTTTGCGAGTTATGCGACCGCCGGACAATCGGGTTGGGGCGTGTTGGTCGAAAAGCCCGCCAGCGCGTTGCATCAGGGGCTCTGGGATATTGAGAAACGTGTTTGGCTTTTGGGATTGGTATTCCTCGCGCTTGGGTTAGGACTAAGCGTGTTCATGGGAACGCTCTACTCTCAGCTCGAAACCGGCAACCGGTTTATCAAGTTATCGGTCGACTTGTTTTGCATCATTGGCTTCGACGGGTTCTTTAAGAGCCTGAACCCGAGCTGGGAGCGTACTCTCGGTTTTACTGCGCTTGAACTTATGTCCCGGCCCAGGTTTGAATTTATCCATCCGGAAGATCGTGTGTTGACGGGCCTCGAAACCGATCGACTCCAGAGCGGCAAAATAACTTTTGGTTTTGAGAATCGCTATTTGTGTAAGGACGGTTCCTACAAATGGCTGCTATGGAATGCCATCTCGGAACCTGCGCAAAACGCGATCTACGCTGTTGCCAGGGACATCACCGAGCGAAAGCATGCCGAACGGAGCCTCTCCGATAGCGAGTCGCGGTATCGCAAACTGTTCGAACTCAACCCACAGCCGACCTGGATCTATGACCTCGAAACGCTACGCTTCCTCGCCGTGAACCGGGCTGCGATTGAAGCCTATGGATATTCGCAGGAAGAGTTCTTGTCCATGACAATCCTCGACATCAGGCCTCCTGAAGAAGTTCCAGTCCTCATGCAGAATCTCGCGATGCCCGACCCTACGAAGAAGGAATATGGCATCTGGCAGCATCGCAAAAAAGATGGCAGCCTCATGCCAGTGGAAATCACATCCTCGTCTTTCGATTATGCGGGCAAGGCCGCGCGCTTCGTCATCGCGGTCGACATCACCGAACGAAAGCACGCGGAAAAGGAACGCCAGGAATTTACCGAGCGGCTTGCAGCGGCCAACCGCGAGCTCGAAGTCCGCAACCGCGAAGTGGAACGCGCGACGCGCATGAAGAGTAAATTCCTGGCCAGCATGAGCCATGAACTCCGAACTCCGTTGAATGCGATCGTCGGATTCTCCGACTTGCTCGCCGACCAGACGCCGGGCGAGTTGAATCCCAAGCAAAAGCGTTTTGTGAACCACATCAAAACCGGATCGGTTCACCTCCTTCAACTCATCAACGATATTCTCGATCTTTCAAAAATCGAAGCCGGATTGCTCGAATTTCACTGCGAAGACTTTCTCGTGGCAGACGCGCTACCTGAGGTGCTTTCAACCATAAGGCCGCTGGCCATGGCCAAGAGCATTCATGTACAGGAGCGCATTGAATCCAAAAAGACCGTGTACGCCGATCGGATTCGCTTCAAGCAGATTCTCTACAACCTGCTCAGCAACGCCGTTAAATTCACGCCGAAAAACGGCCAGATCGACATTCTCTGCTACGACGATGGCGCGGCGATTGCCCTCTCGGTAACCGATACGGGCATCGGCATCAGGCCCGAAGACCAGGCGCTCGTCTTCGAGGAATTCCGTCAGGTCGATGGTTCGCCGGGCGAAATGCAGGAGGGAACAGGCCTCGGACTCGCCATCACCCGGCGTCTGGTAGAACAACAAGGTGGAAAAATCCGTCTTGAGAGCGACCTCGGCAAAGGTTGCTGCTTCACATTTACGCTTCCGCCAGGCACGTCGATGGTCGAACAAGATTTGGCCGCTACACCCGCAACATTTGTCGACCAGCTACAAGACAAACAGAAAGAGGGTTTGCGCAAACCTCTCATATTGATCGTCGACGATGAAGCCTCCGCGCGCGAACTGCTGGCCAGCTACCTGGAAACTGAATATCGCGTCGCCCTGTCAGATTCAGGGACGGAAGCCGTAGCCAAGGCACGGGAGTTGCGTCCCGATGCCATCACGCTCGACGTAATCATGAAAGGTGCGACGGGGTTTGATTGTCTGGTCGGCCTGAGGGCCTCGCCTGAAACCCGCGATATTCCCGTGATAATCGTCTCCATTCTCGACCAGCAAAAAGTGGGCTTTGCGCTGGGAGCGGCTGACTACCTCACCAAACCGATCAACAAGGCCACCCTGGTGGAGGCCATTAGAAAGCATGTCATGCCACAAACTGATAGCGGCGCGTCGATCCTCCTCGTCGACGACGACGTCAAGACGCTCGAGTTAGTCGGAGAGACGCTCCATTCCGCCGGATACACAACGCAGAGCGTCCAGAACGGCAAACACGCTCTGGAAGTTCTGCGAACGAAAAAAGTGGAGGCTGTTCTACTCGATATCATGATGCCGGAGATGGATGGCTTCCAGGTAATTCACCATGTCCGGTGCGAGCCTGCTTTACGGAATCTGCCAATTCTCGTTATGACAGGCAAAACCCTGAACCGCGCAGAGGTGGAATTGCTTAACCGCGACACGCAGGCTATCTTCCAGAAAGCCGGAAGCTGGCAGCAACAACTCGCCAATGAGGTAAGAAGGATATTGCAACGCCAGGCGGCGGCCACAGGTGCCGGCCGAGTATGAAAAGAGTGCTCGTTGCTGAGGACAACGCTGTCAATCGCGAGTTGATTCGCGAATTGCTCGAACTGCGCGGCTACGAGGTGACTGAGGCCTGCGATGGTCAGGAAGCGCTCGAGATGTTGGAAGCCAGTCCGCCCGATATCCTTCTGTTGGATCTCGGCATGCCAAAACTGGATGGCTTCGGCGTGATCAAGAGGGTGCGCGAGAATCCGAATCTGGACGGCATGCCCGTGCTGGCCGTCACAGCCTACGCCATGCGGGGCGACAAGGAAAGAGTTCTCGACGCCGGATTTGACGGGTACCTCTCAAAACCCATTAACGGCGCGGCCTTGACGCAAGCGCTGGAAAACTTGCTGGGCAGTTCTGAATCTTAGAATGTTGTGCGATCCTGATCGTCGGTTGGGATGGGTATCGCCTCCCCAATCCGGCTGTTACCTATCAAAACCACTAGCTGGACCGGAGGTGTGAACGTCTCCTGCGCCCAGGATATCTTCAGCAAAGGCGAAGAGATATCGAAGAGTTAGGTGCGCCAAACAGAATGTGCAAGTACTAAGCACGAAGGTAATTGTAAGTGGATCGATTTGTAAACACATTAAAGCACTATGGTTTATGTTGAGATTAGAACGCTCTAATGGGCAGGGCATCGAAGAGACGCGAATCGGGCTATTCCTATCGCCGGCGAGTCAACCGAGGACTGAGATTCTGTTTATGTATTCTCGACGCTTGATCATCCGCCAAACTCTTGTATCTCTCACCTTCGTGTTGCTTTACCTTCTGCTTAACCGGCCTGAGGTAGTTCTATTTTCCCGCATCGGCGTCGTCGCCTGGTACCCCGCGATTGGCCTCGGTATGGCGTTGATGTTAGGCCTTAGTCCATGGTATTCGCTTCTAGTCTGCTTCTCCGATGCCCTCGCTGGCACGCTCGTCTATGCTGCGCCGGCCTGGTCCTTCAGCAACACGGTCGATGCCGCCGGAATTGCCGCTTGTTATGGCGCCGCAGCATACCTGCTCCGTGGGCCGTTGCAAATCGATCTTGGCCTCCGCCGCCGGCGAGACGTGATTCGGTACGTGTTGGTGAGTGCGGTCGCTGCAATCGTCGCAACGTTCATTGGCGTCACCTGCCTCATTGCGGACCGAAGCATCGCTGCGAGCGAGATTACATCTTCCGCCGTTGGCTGGTTCCTCGGAGACGCCATCGGATTGGTGGGCATTGCGCCGTTTCTTCTGGTTCATGTGTTTCCGCACGTTCGGAACTGGCTCTCACCGGTGCCTTCCCAAGGGCCGCGTTTCCTGGCTCAATCACGTATAAAGAAGCCGTTTCTTCCCCAGTTTGCGGAAGCCAGCGGACAGATTGTCATGATGCTGGCTGTCCTCTGGGTAATGTTCGGCACCACGAATGGGCGTTACGATCATTTCTACTTATGCTTCATTCCGATCATCTGGATCGCGATGCGTCAGGGAATCCGCCGCGTCGTTACCGGGCTCCTCGGCCTGAATTTTGGAATCGTAGTCGCCATGCACCTCTTTCCCCCAACCGCGGACCAGTTTGCCAAAGTTGGCTTGCTCATGCTCGTGCTCTCCGGCGTCGGGCTCATCGTGGGATCTGAGGTCAGCGAGCGCCATCGTTTAGCCATCAATCTGGATGAACGGAATATCTACTTGGACCTGCTTATACAAAATAGCCCGCTCGGAATCGCTGTTCTCGACCCGCAGGGGGCGGTTGAGTTGGCAAATCCCGCTCTCGAAAAGCTCTTCCAGTACGACCCGCACGAACTCGCTTCCATCGATCTTGGAAATGTCGAGACAGACGACAGCCAAGCCGAGGGTTCCGTGCAGGTGATTCGGCAGATATTCGCGGGGAATGCCGTCGACACTACCGTCCGGCAACGAAGGAAGGATGGGGCAATCCTTGATTTGGCGCTCCATGGGGTTCCGCTGCTGCTCGACGATCAAGTGCGCGGAGCTTATCTGATCTATCAGGATATCTCGGAGCAAATCAAGGCAACCGAGGCGCAGCGACGACATGCGGAGTCATTGAACCAGCTCGTCAAGGAATTGGAGCTCCGCACAAAACAGATGGGCTTCTTGAACGAAATGGGATCTCTGCTCGAATGCAGTGGCAACGTGCAGGATGCCTGTTCCGTCGTCGCCGATTCGATACGGAAGCTCTTTCCGGAGGCCTGTTCCGGAGCGCTCTACCTATTCAGGTCATCTAGAAACCTCGTCGAGACGGCTGCCCGGTGGGGCACGATAAACGCATCAGAATCGACTTTTCTGCCCGATGAATGCTGGGCGCTTCGTCGCGGGCTACCGCACTGGAGTGACTCTCCGGGGCATGGCATCAGTTGCCAGCATTTGACGAAGACATCGCGCTCTCAATCTCTCTGTGTGCCGATGGTTGCACAGGGCAACACGGTCGGAGTATTTCATCTCGAATTCGATCCCTCAGAAACGCGCTTTGATTCATCTGTAGAGATTTTCCGGGATTCTCGCCAGCAGTTGGCGATTAGCGCGTCATCGCAGATTGCCCTTTCGGTGGCCAGTCTGCGGCTGCGGGAAACGCTTCGGGAACAGTCGATTCGGGATCCCCTTACTCACCTCTTTAACCGCCGCTTTCTAGAGGAGTCGCTCACCAGGGAACTCGAACTGGCAAGCCGCAAGAGCCAGAGCGTTGCTGTTCTTTTTCTCGACCTTGACCATTTCAAGAAATTCAACGATGCCTTTGGTCATCCAGCGGGAGACATGGTCCTTCAGTCCCTCGCGGATCTTTTTCGCACATTCTTTCGTTCAACGGATATCTGTTGTCGCTATGGTGGAGAAGAGTTCGCTATCGTCCTTCCAGAATCGTCTTCACATGACGCGGCCATCCGTGCGAATGCATTGCGTGCTGAAGTAAAGCGCCTCCGGCTGCGATACAAGAACCAGACCCTTGGCCCTCTGTCACTCTCAGCCGGGGTGGCTGCATTTCCAGAGCATGGTTCATCCTCGGAAGAATTGCTCAAAATTGCGGATCAGTGCCTTTATCAATCCAAGGCGCGCGGCCGCGATTTAGTCACTGTGGCTCACAGTCTCCAGCCAGCCCATCCCAAAACTGACTGACGTGAAGCCAGAGCGTAATCTTCCTGTTGCGCGGGCAATATCCGGCCCTCGCGACGAGCGCATCCGCGGCCCGGAACATCCCTAGAAAGGATTCACCGTCACCGTCACTGGCGGGTTCTGCCCGGAAGAGTTGCTGGCCGAGTGGTTAGCGTCTCCTCCGTAGCTCGCAGTGATGGTCCGGGTTCCCGTGCTGGTGAACGTCAGCTTGCAGCTGCCGCTCCCGCTGGTCGCATTCAGCACTCCCGAGCAAACCTCGCCGGTCGTTGCCGTCAAAGTGACGCTACCGGTCGGTTTGTACGAAGAGACGTTGAAATCCAAAGTCGCCGTAGCCACGCCATGCGAGTTCAGTTTCACCGTGTCATCGGAAGATGTGATCTTCGTGGTAGTGGCCGCCGGCAGTACTTGCAGCGTCACCGTATCGGTTGTGCTGGCGTAATTCGCGCTCGTTGGCTTGAACGTTGCTTTCAGCGGATCATTCCCCGCCGTCTCGATCTTTCCAGCCACCGGCAAGTAGGTAAAGCTTCCCGCCACGTTCGCGCTTGCGTCCAGCTGGGTTCCGCTGAGCGCCGTGCCGTAACTGATCGGAGCCGGAGTCGCCCATGTGATCACAGGCGTTGCCTTCTCCGCGGTCGTGTTTTGAGCTGCGGTCGCAGGATTGTAATTCTCATCCGCTCCCCATTGGGCCGTGAAGGTGCACTTGCCGGCCGCTTTCAGCATCGTCACCGTGACCGGCGAATAAGGACCGGACAGCGCGCAGACGCTGGGATTGCTGCTGGTGATATATCCAACCGTCGAAGCGTTGGTGCTCGCCAGCAGTACGAATGTTCCGTTGTAAGGTGCCAACGCGGGCGCGCCCGTAAAGCTCACCGTTTGGTTGGCCCGCACCGCAGTGGTCGATTCACTCACCGGTGTTGCCGCTGAGTAATCGTTGTTACCCGGTTGGCTTGCAGTTACCGTACAAGTCCCTGTCCCGCTCGTCATGGTGTAGGTCGCGCCTGCGTTGCTGCACGCGCCTCCGCTGCTGTAGACCACTCCCAGCCCAGAGCTCGCGCTCGCCGCCACCATGAAGCTCGTGCCATAGACCGCAGTGCCCGGAGCGTTCATCGTAAAGGTGATCGTCTGGCTCACCGGATTGACTACCTGGCCCCCACTCAATGTTCCCATGCTCCCGCTGTGGTTGCTGTCACCCGAGTAGGTGGCCGTAATCGCATCGGTCCCCCCTGCGAGGCTGGAGGTCGTGCACGTCGCTACTCCCGGATTGCCTGTCGTCACCGGGGTTGTGCCGCAGCCGGTATTCGTGCTCCACGTGACTGACCCACTAACGTCCTGCGCTCGTCCCTTGAGCTGCGCTCGACCAACCAATACTCGACCGGCCACGGCTCCGTTGCCTGCCTTGACCAACCCGTACTCGCCGTCGATCGTGGCCGTGAACGTCACCGCGTGGCCATAGGTCGAGGGATTAAGGTTAGAGCCAACACCCGTGCTTGAGGTCGCCTGCGCGATCGTGAAGTTGTTGGTCTGAGTGCTGCTTGAACCGCTGTAGTTGCTGTCTCCCGCGAACGTCGCCGACTCCGTGTAAGAGCCCGCGGTATCCGCAGACGTAGGTGTATAGGTGTTGGTGCAGGTGACGGTGTCGCTGCTGGGCGCGCCGCAAGTGGTCGTGCCATAGCTGCCGCTCGGCCCGTTGCCGCCAATGGTTACAGCGCTCGCCGTGGGCGCTGTGCCGCTGCCCGTCCACGACAGTACTGCCGTGATCGTGATCTGCTGATCCTGTCCGTACGCCTCCGAGGCCGGGTTCACGTTGGTCACGTTGATCGACGTGGTCGCCCCTGATTGAACCACTTGGCCGCCGCTCAACGTGCCCATGCTCCCGCCGTGGTTGCTGTCACCTGAGTAGGCCGCCGTAATCACATCGGTCCCCGATGGGAGGCTGGAGGTCATGCACGTCGCCGTTCCCGGATTGCCCGTCGTCACCGGAGTCGTGCCGCATCCTGTGTTCGTGCTCCACGCCACCGTCCCGCTTACATCTTGCCCTTTCGCGCCTTTCTTGCCCGGCCCTTCTCGCTTCTTTGCTAGTCCGTACTCGCCGTCGATCGTCGCCGTGAACGTCACCGGTTGTCCATACTGGGAAGGATTCACGCTGGAGGCAACGGATGTGCTTGAGGTCGCCTGCGTGACGGTGAAGTTGTTGGTCTGCGAGCTGCTCGACCCGCTGTAGTTGCTATCTGTCGTAAACGCCGCTGCCTCCGTGTACGAACCCTGCCCATCCGCGACAGTAGGCGTATACGTGTTCGTGCAGGTGATCGTGTCGCTGCTGGGCGCGCCGCAAGTCGTCGTTCCATACGTGCCGCTCGGCCCGTTACCGCTAATGGTCACATTGGCCGCGTTCGGCGCGGTACCGCTGCCCGTCCACGACAGCACTGCCGTAATCGTGATCTGCTGATCTTGGCCGTAGGCCTCTGTGGCCGGGCCCACGTTGGTCACGTTGATCGACGTTGTCGCCGGATTGACCACCTGGCCTCCGCTCAACGTCCCTGTGCTCCCGCTGTGGTTGCTGTCGCCCGAGTATGTTCCCGTAATCGGGTCGTTCCCTACGGCGAGGCCGGAGGTCGTGCAGGTCGCCGTTCCCGGATAGCCCGCCGTCAATGGAGTTGTGCCGCACCCGGTATTCGTGCTCCAGGTCACCGAACCGCTTACGTCCTGCCGTTTCGCGGCTTTCTTGCCCTTCCCTTTAACCTGACCGTTCTCAGCGTCAATAGTCGCCGTGAACGTCACCGACGAGCCATATGCTGACGGATTATTGTTGGAAGCAACCGATGTGGTTGTGCTCGCCTGATTGATGGTGAAGTTGTTGCTCTGCGTGCTGGCAGAACTGCTGTAGTTCCCATCAGTCGCGAATGACGCCGTCTCCGTGTAAGAGCCCGCGGTATCCGCAGACGTAGGTGTATAGGTGTTCGTGCAGGTGATCGTGTTGCCGCTGGGCGCACCGCAAGTCGTTGTTCCATAGGTGCTCGGCCCGTTGCCCCCAATGGTTACATCGCTCGCCGTGGGCGCAACGCCGCTGGCCGTCCACGAAAGCACCGCCGTGATCGTCACCTGCGCGTCCAGTCCATAGTCCTCACCAGCCGGGCTCACGCTGCTCACGCTGATCGACGTGGCTGCCAGAGTTGCATTTGTGGTTTTCGTAACCTGCGGTGCAGCTAAGTAGTTGCTGTTGCCCGCCTGATTCGCGATCACGGAACACGTGACCGTCCCGCTGGTCATAGTGTAGTTTGCGCCGGAGTTAGTGCAGCCTCCCGCGCTGGTGAACATCACTGAATTGCCGCTTGCGCCGCCCGTGGCCGCCACCGTGAAGCTGCTGCCAAAGGCAGCGCTCGAAGGTGGATTCGTAGTGAAGGTGATTGCCTGGCTCGCCTGATTCACCGTCAGGGTCACGCTCGTGTTTTGCGTGCTGAAATCCTTGTAATCGGCTGGCGTGAACGTCACCGCCAGGTTCTGTGGACCCGCGTTCAGCACTGTCCCCGCCGCCGGGTTATAGACATACGTCCCCGGGATCGTGTCCGTCGCATTGAGCTGCGTCGCACTGAGGGCCGTCCCATATGTGATTGCAGCCGGCGTTCCCCATGTAAGCGTGGGCGTGCCGCCGACGAACACCGTCTGCGTGTTGGAGGTCGACGCCGGGTAATTGGCGTCGCCCGGATACTGCGCTGTCATGGTGTGCGTCCCGCTCGAAAGCGTATTGATCGTCACCGATCCCTCATAAATGCCATAGCCTCCCAACGCTGTCGCCACGCTTACCAGTTGACCTGAGCCGATCTGGTTCGCGCCATCAAAGAAAAGTATCGCTGCGGTTGGCAGGAACGCCGAATTGGTGGAGCTCGGCGTGATGACATCCGTGAACGTGTAATTCTGTCCCGTCAGGCCGACCGTCTTGGCCGTCAGCTCGTGCGTGATCGTCCCCTGCGTCACCGTCTCCACGAAAACAGGAGATGTGCTCGGCGCAAAGGTGCTTGCAACTCCCCCAAAAGTCGCGGTGATGTTGTGACTTCCGCCGTAGAACGGGAATCCGCTCGCCGGCCGGAACGTCGCCGTGTGACCGCTCCCAACCGTGCCGGTTCCGAGCATGGTCGTGCCGTCATAGAAAGTGACCGTCCCTGATGTTGGGCTCGTCGAGCCAGTCACCGTCGCCGTAAACGTGGGTCGCCCGTTAAGTGTGGTTGGGTTTGCGTTCGAGGTCACGACCGTAGCCGTGGTATTCGTGTAAGTGGCTACGGTGACCGAAACCGCCGCCGACGTCACTGCCTTGTAGTTGGTGTCGCCGTTGTAAGTCGCCGTGATCGAGTTTGCTCCGGCGGCCGTGATCGCCATTGTCTGTAGTTGCGCGACGGATGCGAAACTCGTCAGTTCCTCGTTGATCTGATAAGTGATAGTCGACACCACCGGCGCGGTGCCAAGCACCGTGCTCGTTGTCGTATCCGTAAAGGTCACGGTTCCGGTGGGTGCCGCCGTTGCAATCTGCTGGCCTGTGGCCGGCAACGCTCCGAAGGTCGCAGTCAACTCGTCGTTAAAGCCCGCGGTGATCTGCGTCGCGCCAGCCGCCACACTCAGCGTTGGAGTCAGTTGTGTGACGGTGATGTTCGTCGTCGCGTTAGTTGGATCAAACGCGGAGTCGCCCGAGTAGGATGCGGCAATCGTGTGCGCGCCGCCTGCGATGGTCGCAGTATTGGCGTAATCGTATTCATACAGGCAATTGCTCGTCCCGATCGAGCCCGAGAGCGCAAACGCATGTCCATTGGGGTCAAGCGTCAATGTCGTGTAAGGGTTCCCATCGAGCGTGATGGTGATCGTTCCGGTCGGTGCGCCCGCGCCAGAATTCGCGGTAACCTGCGCATCCAGCCAGATGTCGGAGTCATACGCGAACGTGCTGCCCGAAGTGAGGGTACACGCCGATCCGCTCAGCGCATAAGCAGTCAGGTTTAGCGTGTCGTTCTCCGACTGAACCGTCACTTGCACGGGCGTCGAGTAACTCGATCCATAGGTTTCATCGCCACCGTAGCGCGCCGTCACATAATACGTGCCGCCCGGCAGATTATTCAGAACCGCGGAATACGATCCTCCGCTCAACGTCGTAAAGGCCGCCGGACCGTTCAGCGCGCCCGTATCCGTATTCACCGTGTCGCCGATCGCTCCCTGGCTCACAATAAATGCCACATCGCCAGTCGGCGTCCCCGATCCCGAGCCCGGAGCCACCGTGCCGCTCAAGGTAATCGGTGTGCCGTGCACAAACGAAGTTTGCGAAAGTCCGAGCGTTGCGTTCGAGCTGGAGAAAATCACCGAACTCCACTGGCTCGCCAGGTTCGCGACGTTCACCGAACCGAGTCCGGTCGCCAGGTCATAGCCCGTGCCCGCCTGGAAGCCGATCTTGGCCGCCGGCGTAGTGGTCGAACAACTCGACAAGCCGCAGATCAGGTTGTTGCCCACCGTGATGTCCTGAAAAGCGCAGCCCGAAGCGTTCGTCGGGGGCAGGGAAGAGTTGCAGTTAGTCGTGTTCTGGTTCGCCGCCAGTGTGTAATAGATATAAGCCGGCATGCCCTGGCGCCCGCCATTCGCCTGATCGATCAGCGCCTGTACGCCTGCCA
The DNA here is from genome assembly GCA_049589215.1 of Terriglobales bacterium. GTDB lineage: Bacteria > Acidobacteriota > Terriglobia > Terriglobales > Acidobacteriaceae > Acidiflorens. The sequence continues at coordinate 14,729 of JBAWAI010000564.1, forward strand.
TGCTGGGAGCCGCAACCGATGTTCCACCCACGATTCCAGCGTCCACCAGTTGCCCGCTGCCGTTGATCTCGCAGACACCTTCGCTGCAGAAAAGTGTGCCATCATGATCGGCGGCCGCGTTCAGCGCGACGTCCGGCGTCAAGCGATGCGGCATGCCCGAGATGAGCGGTGCAGGATTCTGCATCTGTCCAACCAATGCGGTCGCCGCGGCGGTCGTTCCTCCCGCAGGCGCAGCCCCGAACGCGATCGTAGGCGCCGACGTGCATCCAAATCCTTGCCCGCTCTTCAGCGAGCCGCCCTGCGTGCCGTAATTGAAAACGATTCCAGTCACCGCGCCGCTCGAAATCACGCTCGCAGCAGTCGGTTCGGAGGCACATCCGCCGCCCGTGAAAGTTACGCTGGGCGCGCTCGTGTATCCGCTGCCCGGAGTGGTGATTGTGATGCCTGTAACCCACAAGCCCGTAGAGCCGTTGCCGAGATTGAGTACAGGATCGGACCCAGTGATTCCCGGACCGCGCTGCCATGAGGGTTGCAGGTAATACGAGCTGACGCCGCCGCTGCCCGACCACAAACCCGACAAATCACTGGAACCCGTAGACGTAGGAGTGGCGCCCTTCGCCTCGTTCCAGGGATATTCCGGAATGTACGAAAGAGCAGACTCAAGATTCAGCGCATTACTGTTCGTCGCCCAGTAAGTTCCCGATCCCTCGTTAAACTGCGTTCCGCCGACTGCCACACCATAGGGTGTCGATCCCTCGCCTCCAGCCGCGTAACCCAGCACCTCATAGCTGTCATTCGAGTCATCGCAACCCGAAGGTCCGTTGTCGCCCTGCGCGATAAATACGCTGATGCCCTGCGCCGCCGCCTGCTCGAACATTTCGCTGTTAAAAGAATTCCCGCCCGCGCCTTCATTCGCCTCGCAGTCGCCATAACTCAGGCTCATGATGTCGGCTGCGTTGTTCTCGACAATGTACTGAATCGAATTCGTGATGCCATCGACCAGGAACGTCGGTGTCCCGATGACGAACTTCACGGTCGCGCCCGGTGCTATACCACCCGAAATTTCAACGTCCAGATCGGACTCGCCGTCGTCTCCCGGAAGCACGCCCGGATCCTGCCCGGCGTGGATGAAGATCGGATCATTCACAGGGAGATTGAAAAGCTGCCGGTAAGTCTGCACATCGCTCAGCAAAATGTCGGAGCGCCCGACCACTGCGATCGTGACTCCGGTTCCATCGATCCCCTGTTGCAGGAGCGGAGCCGTGTTATAGATCGTCGCAAAATCGGCAGGCCCCACATAGTTGGTGCCCGAGCCGTTCGAGAATGCCGGGCCCAGCCGCATTCGGCTCAGTCTTTCCATCTGGCTGTGCGATTTGCGGAAGAAGTTATGCAGAGTGGGAACGCCGGCAATAACCGGCGCAAGCGCCGACGGCACGCTGATGTCGCGGTCGTTCGAGACGTGAATGTCGCCGTTCGGCATCGCGAAATAGTGCATCTCGGTGTGAAAAGCCTGCTCGATCTGGCCCACCGTTCCAGAGAATTGGATCGAGCGCTTCGCCTTGGTCACGCTTTCAACCGAGAAGCCCTGGCTGCTCAGCCATGCTTTCAGGTTCTCGAGGTCGGAATCATGCACGCCAAAGTGCGCGCCGAACTCCTCCGGCTTCATCCACTGATGAAAGTTGCCCGTCTTGCGGTCTTGCTGCTCGTCCACCACCCGCCGGATTTCGCGCTCCTGCTCAGGGCTCGACTTAAGAGCCAGAATCAGGTGTTCGGCGGACGTGCTCGGATCGACGCGTCCTAACTTCGTCGCGTGCCGAAGAGCGCGAGGTACGTGCCCGTAAAGCGTCTTGCGTTTGTTGTTGTCGACCCGGCTCGTCACTCGAACCTGGGGCGTCGCCATCGTTCTTACTTCGGCGGACGCTGTTCCCGTGAAGGGAACAAGGCAAAGAAGAACAGTCATGACGACAAACAACACACGGACGCAGAGCGAACAAGTGGCTCGCATAGTCAGCCTCGCAGGCAGAATTTCACTGATTTTCGGATTACAAGCAGGCAATTCCCGACTTAGGGGGACCGTTCTAGGGGGATGGAAAAAACGGTGGAATAACCCGGCACAACCGTTTACATGGTCGAAGAGGCAAAGTCAATAACTATTTGTTGGCCTAAGTGAAGACAATTGCCGGGTGCTGACTCGGGCATAACAGAGACCTGGCCAGAATGATCTGGCGAGATAGATCAGATTTTTTTGACCAAAGCCGGAGCCCGCGAAAATGTTCAGGTCTCAATCACCGGGTCGAACGACTGCCAATATTTCCTGCGACTTACCTGGGCTCCAAAACACAATTCAAGCGTTCTCATCGTTGCCCGGCATCCGCGAGCGGCAGCGATACTTGGAATCGCGTATCTCCCGGCTTTGAATTGACCTGAATGTTGCCGCGGTGTTTCCTCACAATCCGCTGCACCGTATCGAGGCCTAGCCCTGTGCCCTCGCCCACCGCTTTGGTGGTAAAGAAGGGTTCAAAAATATGGGCATTTACTTCGGGGGAGATCCCCGGACCGTTGTCACCGATTTCAACCACAACACACCCGCCATCCCGGTAGGTTCGCACGCGAAGTTCGCCGTTGCCGTTCATGGCGTCAATCGCGTTGTCGATAAGATTCGTCCAGACCTGGTTGAGTTCGCTTCCGAATGAGTTCACCAGCAGCGGAGTGGGAAGGTACTTGCGTTGCACCGTGACCCCGCGCTTAAGCTTGTGGTTCAGGATCGTCAACGTCGTCTCCAGACTTTTTACGATGTCGACGTTCTGCACGGGGGCCTGGTCCATGTACGTGTATTCCTTGATCGCCCCAACCAAATCGGAGATGCGCGAAGTACTGCTCTCAATTTCATTCAACAGGCTCGCAATTTCAACCGACGCCGCAATTCTTACAAGAGCCGCACGTGCCGTGCCCGCATCAAGGTTCTCGAATAGAGACTCAAGTGCCGAAGGTTTGATTCCTCTCTGTGCCAATTCCGCTGCCAGTTGCCACAAGTCATTCTGCCCGTGACTCCGCAGCAGCGAATCAATTTTGTCTTCCAGATCGCTGGCCGTCAGAGCGTCGGGAGGCGGCTCGGTTCGCTGCGTAAACGAGGATTCCAGTTTATCGATCTCTGCTTTCTGCGTGGGAGTCAGTTCACGCCTTCCAAGTTCATGACTTGCATCCTTGATCCGCTTCAATGTCTCCCGCAGCTGTGCCGCCGCACGTTTGGCGGCGGAAGCCGGGTTGTTCAGCTCATGCGCAAGCCCGGCCGAAAGCTTTCCCAGCCCAGCCAGCCGGTCACGCTGTTGTTCAAGGCGTGTGACTTCGCGTACTCGATCGGCCAGGATGCCGACAAGCCGTTTGGCTAACTCCGGCATCTTCTGAATGAGTTCTGGAAACAGCGAAGCCGGGAATCGCAGAATGCGCCCGTCAGCAAGCGCGCGACCAGTGACGGTGTAATGCTTCATGCGCGAAAAGGGCAAGGCGCCAGTTACATCGCCCACCTTGCCTTGAATTGCAAAGACCTCGCCGTTGGACTCCCCTCGCCACTCGAATTCACCTTCAAGCAGGACGAACATGGTATCGGGAGGATCACCCTGCTTCGCGTACATCTCCCCAGCCTTGAGGCTGACGTCTTGCGACTGGCTGAGGAACCAGGCGATCTGGTCCTCGGGCAGCTCAGCAAATGCAGGGAAGCGCAACAGTTCTGATGGAGTTGCCATTACACCTTGCTCAAACCTAGACTTTGCTCAAATACTGATGAATGAACTGAACCGCGACCGAACCTTCGCCGACGCCTGAAGCCACGCGCTTCACCGACCCGTGCCGCACATCTCCGACCGCAAAGATTCCCGGCACGTTGGTTTCAAGCAGGAAAGGATCCCGGTCGAGTTCCCATCCTTTCGGATGCTCACCATCGCGTATCAAGTCCGGCCCGGTCAGGATGAAACCACGATCGTCGCGCTCGACTAAGCCAGCCAGCCAGTCAGTTCGCGGCAGCGCGCCGATAAAGATGAATATCGAACTCGCGGGAACGCGTTCGACTTTATCGGTATCCGAACACAATACAGAGACTTCTTCCAGGCGTTTGTCGCCGTAAACCTCAGCCACGCTGGCGTGGCTCCATATCTGGATGTTGGGAGTTCGCTGGACCTGGTCAATCAGATATTGCGACATCGTAGCGGCCAGTCCTTCCCCTCGCACCAGAATCACCACTCTTTCAGCGTATTTGGCGAAATTCATGGCCGCCTGGCCTGCCGAATTTGCGCCACCCACTACGTAAACAATTTCCCCTTTGCAGGACAACGCTTCGGTCGCCCCGCCTCCGTAGTAGACCCCGGCGCCCTGCAACCTGTCGATTCCCGGAGCCTCCAGTCGCCGCCACTGGACGCCCGTCGCAATCATCAAAGCATGACAGGAAAACTCGCTTCCATCGGCCAGCTTGATGATCCGATACGAGCCTTCGGTACGAATACTCACGGCCTCTTGCGGCGACAAAATCTCTACTCCAAAACGTTGAGCTTGGACCACAGCCCGCCGCGCAAGGTCGCCTCCACTCAGTCCGGTTGGAAACCCAAGATAGTTTTCAATCCGCGAACTCATTCCGGCTTGACCGCCCGGAGCCTGGCGTTCCACCATCACTGTCTTCAGGCCCTCAGAGGCGCCATAAACCGCCGCCGCCAACCCCGCGGGGCCTCCGCCAATGATCGCAAGATCATAAAAATCGGTTTGAGCGCGCGTGCGCAAACCCACCTTTTGCGCAACATCCGCCGGCAGGCTCTCCAGAAGTTTTGTACCGTCAGGAAACAAAACGATGGGAACATTGGAGGCCTCAGGTCCAAGCACATCCAGAAGTCGCTTGGTTTCAGGATCGCCGGCGGAGAGCTCTACATCGATCCATTGATAAGGAACATGATTTCGAGCCAGAAAATCACGCATCTCGTAACTTCGCGGAGACCACCGCGTGCCAAGAACTCGTATGCCTTCAAAGACGGGGCGATAGGCTGCCCTCCAATCGTCGAGCAAGTCATCCAACTGCGGGTACAGATGATCGACAGGAGGGTCCCATGGCTTCATGAAAAAGTAGTCGACACTAGCTTCATTGATGGCGCTGATCGCGGCATTTGTGTCGGCATACGCGGTCAACAGCGCTCGCTTCGCGTCGGGAAAAATCCTCATTCCCTCCTGAAGAAATTCCACGCCGTTCATTCGAGGCATGCGTTGATCGGCAAGCAGTAGCGCCACACTGTCGCTTCGGACCTTCAGCTGTTTCAGGATGTCGAGCGCTTTCTCGGGAGAGTCGCTCCCAATCACGCGATAGTCAGCTCCATACTGCGAGCGCAGATCTCGTTCGATCGCCCGCAATACGTCGGCATCATCATCTACGCTGAGCAGAATTGGCTTGGCCATAAACGCGCGCTTCCAGATGGGAAATGGTTCGAAGCGAACTTCCCGAGTTCTTGTTAGATCATAAACCGGGCGTTTCGTCGCATAAAAAATCAGCTGCGAAATCCATCGGCCTCCGGGATGACTCCAACCGCCGCGGTTTCGCCCGGAATTCTCTTGCCGCGCATAGCGACGGATTCGGCGAAGACACAAGCTCGTTCGTGGAAAAAACTCAGCCGTGAGCGACGGCCGCTTTGCGGGCGATGAGTAAATAGCCTTTGGGCTTGGCGTCCGCTTCGATCGCGGTCAGGTGCGCGCGTCCCGCGCTTGTCTTTCCGGCTTTCATTTCGATTTCAGCCAGAGCAAGACGCGCATCGAGTTCGATTCCCTCATATCCCAGCTCTCGCGACTTCTTGATGATGTCGGCCAGTTCCTTCGTCGCCGCGATTCCCGCGTCGGACTGGCCATTGCCTTTTTCGGCTGTCGCAATCCGCGCGGCAGCGATGGCGGTCCGCCAGCGGACATCTGGATTCTGGCTCTTGGCGGCGAGTGATCGGGCGTGCTGCATCGCCTCTTTCGCGGCCGCCGGTTTGCCTTCCGCGAGCAGTGCGCGGGCGAGGATGCACCACGCCAGGGTTTCGTCGTCGCGGACTTTCTGGGTCTGAAAAACCTCGAGACTCTGCCGGACTATGGCTTCCTGGTCGGCGGGTGAGCGCGCCTCTTCCAGCGACAACTCCGCAAGCGAGAGCTGAGTTTCGGCAATCGTGAGCTTTTCCCCTGCCGCGGTTCGCCAAGCCAGCGACTGTTCGTACATCTTGCGGGAGCCGGAGAAATCGGCCTCCTGGAGTAGCAGACTTCCCAAGCTCCACGTGGCATATGCGGAGTAATACTGAGCGCTGTTCTTCTGCCAGACTGCAAGTGATTGTTCGAGTCCCTGCTTTGCGCCAGCCAAATCTCCCTGCAATTGGCGGAGGAGCGCAATGTTGTAACCGGGTAGGGGCGAGGGTCCGATATTCCTTGAATCCTCGAATTGCATCTGGTTCTGTAATTGCACCTGCTCCTGATATAGCTGAAGCGCTCCGCGCAGGTCTCCCTGCTCCATTCGCTCGTCGGCAACGTTTCCAGTAGCATCAGCCTGGCTCCTCTTGTCCTCGAGAAGTCGAAAACTAGTCAATGCTTGGCGATGCATTTTCTCCGCAGTGGCGAGATCGCCCTGCGCTTCATAGACCAGGCCGAGGTTGTTGACGACGGCGGCGATACCGCCTTCCGATCCAACTTTGCGGTAAAGCATCTCAGCCTGCTGGTAGAGACGGATAGACTCGGGCGCGTCCGTCTGAGCCAGCGCGTCCGCCCAGGTTCGCAGAGCTGTGGCTTCGCCATGCAGGTCTCCCGCCGCAGCGTAAATGTCTTTGGATTCGCGGCAGGCCGCAATTGCATCCCGCTCTTGCCCGTAGGAGCCGAACCCCCAACACTGGTTCTGACGCGCCTGTGCCAGGATTAGCCGGGATCCCCGCGCCCGCGCCTTTTCCACAGCCGCCACCCCGTATTGTGCTCCGCGCTTAGGATCGCCCAGTGCATCCCACGCGTCTCCCTCCTCCAAATCGATGCGGGGATCTTCAGAGGCTGGGGGCGCAAGCTTGCGCAGTAAACCGACTGTGGCCAGGCCATCGTCGCCTTTGCTGCCGCGGACCTGCAACCACGCCAGTTCGAGCCCGTAGTCGACGTTGTCAGGGAACAAAGTGAAGAGCGTGCGATAGACCTCGATCGCTTTCTCGTATTGATGATCGATTGCGCGATACCGCCCTTCCACCAACAGCCTGTCTTCGCGAGAAAGATTGGCGGCCAGTTCGTATGCCTGCCGGGCTTCCTGTTGAGCTTTCTTGTCATAGCCCAGCCGCCACCAGGCTTCGGCTAGAGCGGAGTGCCCAAGCGAATACTTCGGATCCGCCGCGATGGCCCGCTCCAGGAGATCCCGAGCTTCCAGGGCATCGAATACACGCAGCCGGGCAAGTCCCTCTGAATAAAGGCGGGCGGCGTCACGATTATTGGGCGAGGAGGCGCGGATGCTTACGGCCTCCACCGGAGAAACCTCTTCCACGCCAAGTTTTTCTCGCAAACGCGAACCAGCCTGACTGACCATGTCAAACAGGTCCGCTTCGCTTCCCACCACGGCCACATCGGCGATCGTCTCACCGGCGACGGTATCTTGCAGTCGCAGGTCGAGACGGATGCGGGTGCCAGGCTTTTCGCCCAGAGCAGTGTAGGAGCCGAGGACGATCAGGTCGCTGTCCAGATCTTTGTGCAGGTGCGCCAGCGTGTTGCGAGAAAGACTGTCAGTGTCAGGTAAAGGAAGATCGACTTTGGTGCGCGCGATTTCTTCTCCGGAAACCAGACGCAGCTTTTCTCCAGCTTCCAGTTCGGTGCTCAACATTTCCGCCAGCGCTGTGGACAGCCAAGCTTCGTCTGGACGTCCAGACAGATTGCGAAAGCCGAGAATTGCGATGGAGCGGCGGGCAGGGACAGGTGTCGTACCATTGGCGGCCGCTCGATTCGCCGCAGGGGGGCGGTGAAATTGCCGCCACGCGTAGATTCCCGCAAGCGATAGCGCCGCGACCGCCAATACCCCAAGCACCTTGGCGAGCGGCCGCCTCCGGGAAACTGGCAAGCTCAGTTGCTCGTTCTCCTCATTAGTAGTAACGATGCTGGTCTCAATCGTGCGTTTCTGGAAAACCAGCCCGGCTCCGGCTCCGGCCGCTAACTCCGGAACAAGACTTCCACCCTCTGGAGCCAGGACCTGCACCGGCGACACAAACTGGTAACCGCGCCCCGGCACCGTGACGATATAGCTGTTGTCACCCGGTTTTTCCTCAAGCGCCCGGCGTAGCGTCGAGATACTTTGCGCCAGGCTGTTCTCGTCCACAAATGATTCCGCCCAGACGTTCTTAAGCAATTCCTCCCGCGGGAGCACCTTTCCCGAGTTCTGGACCAGGTACAGAAGCACGTCAAACGCCCGGGAGTTAAGCGGGACAACCGCGTTCTCCCGCCGAAGACTGCGGGCCGGAACGTCCAACCGGAATTCTCCGAATTGAAATATCGATCCTGGAATCAGCGACATAGACGGCATTCAGAAGTTTTCAGAAGTTATCAGAACGCTTCACTGGCCTTTTTCGCGCGACGGCGGCAACATTCGCGACCAGTACAGGGAGATCCGTACGAAGGGACTCTACCAATGGTTCAGCCGACGGGCAAGCACCTTCCGTTCCAGCCCGTCTGTTCAGACGACCCGCACGATTCGAACCGAGGTTAAGGTTCGAGAGGAAGGCTTGACCCTGCTCATGGGTAGCGCCGCGGCGGGGTTCGATATCTGCCCGCTTTGCGGACAGAGCCTGGCCCCGGCGCAGGCCGAGCAAGCAAAACTACGCCTCCTCAAAGGGGGGATCTCCAAAGAGGACCCGCCCGCGGATGGTACCTCCCCATGAGTTCCGGAATGAGTTTCGGAAACGAAAGATGGGAAAGATTCGAGTCTTCAACAAGAAATCAGGAGCGTTTTATGACGAAGCAAACTTTAAAGAATAATCTGACCCATCAGTTACGACTGACTTCACTTCTATCTCTAATCTTACTGGCATGTACAGCCGCCTATGGGCAGATCACTCCGCTCGGCGACACTTACACCAACAGCGCCGCCGCCACCACTAACTACGGCGCCCAGAAGACTCTCAATGTCGACGCCGCCAAAGAGATCACCTACGTTCAATTCAACCTCGCCTCCGTTCCCACCGGCGCAAGCATCAGCCAGGCCACGCTCAAACTCTATGTCAACACGGTGGTCACGGCGGGAGCGTTTGAACTGTACGCTGTCAATGGCCCGTGGACGGAGAGCGCCCTCACTTACGACCTCGCTCCCGCGCTCGGCAGCGTGATCGATGCCAACGTGCCGATCACCACGGCGGACAAGAACCAATACATCCTTATTCCTATGACGTCGACGGTGCAGGAGTGGCTGACCACCCCGTCATCGAATAACGGCATTGCGCTGGTGGCCATCGGCACATTCAACGCCACTTTCGACAGTAAAGAGACTGCGACCACCAGCCATCCGCCGGAGTTGGACATTGTCTTCGCCGGCGGCGGAGGCGGCGGAATCACCGGGATCGAAACAGTTGCGGGCAGCGGCCTGATCGGCGGAGGAACCAGTGGCACGCTGAACCTGTCGCTGACCAATACCTGCGCCGCGAAACAAGTTCTCCAGTGGACTGGTAGCGCGTGGGCTTGCGCTTCCGCAGGCACGGGCACGATCACGGGCGTGACGGCGGGGACGGATCTGACTGGCGGCGGGACGAGCGGCAACGTGACGCTGAGCCTGAACACCGCGGCGACCAATGCCCTGTACGCACAGTTGGGCGCAGCCAACACGTTCGCGACCAACCAAACCGTGGACGGCACCTTTACGGCCAGTTCGAGCGGCAACAGCATCGTCGGCACCACCAATTCAGCGAGTGGCACTGGCGTAGCGGGCCTCAACAGCGCCACAACGGGAGCCGCCGCGATTGGCGTATTGGGGCAGTCCACATCGACTGCCGGCGGCATCGCCGTGCTAGGCCAAACTGCTGGGGAGGACTATTACTACTTTACGAATGGAGCCGTGGGCACGGAAGGCGGGACGAATTCGCCTGCGGGCGCTGGCATGTGGGGGCTCAACACCGCCTCGACCGGACTGGCGATGGGCGTGTATGGCACGTCGGGATCCACCGCTGGCGCTGGCGTACTCGGATCCGACTCCGCCACGACGGGGACTACATATGGCGTGAACGGTACGACTGCATCCAACTCTGGCTATGGCGTATACGGGCAGGCTTCCTCCTCGACGGGTATTACGTATGGCGTGTATGGCCTATCGGATTCGAACTCAGGCTTTGGCGTCTTTGGCTCCAGTAACTTCATAGGAGTAGTAGGCGAGGCCGGCCAGACGGGTATTTCGACGGCGAGTCTGCCCTATGGCGTGGTGGGTCTGGGTCCCACGGTCGGCGTTTACGGGGCCTCGTCTGGCTACAGCAATACTGGATTGGCAGGAATTGGTGCTACCGGCATCTGGGGCGACTATGGAGGCTCGGAGGGAACCGGGGCCGGGGTGCTCGGGAGCGCTGACGCTAGCTATGCGGGCTATTTCGCCAACGACGTCTCTGGCTTTCCCACGATCTTTGCTGAAAATCTAACCTCGACCGACGGAGCCGAGATTTTCGAAGGCTGGATGCCGCTTCTGACTGGCGATGCAACCGCAATTATTGGAGACCCGGGATGCGGTGAAAGCGGTGGCAACATGGGCCTGCAACTGGGACAAACCGGCATGTCGGGCTGTACCAACTACACCCTGGTCGGGAACAACGCCGGCGATACGTACCTTAACGCGGTTAGCGGTCAAACCGTTCACCTCCGCATCGCCAACGCGGACCACCTGACGGTTACCAGCAGCGGAGTCAGCATCACGGGCACGCTGAGCGCGACGGGAACCAAGAACTTCCGCATTGATCATCCGCTCGATCCGGCGAATAAATACCTTACTCACGCCGCCATCGAATCCTCCGAAGTTCTGAATCTGTATAGCGGCAACGCCATTCTCGACGACTCGGGGGCGGCTGTGGTGCAACTCCCTGACTGGTTCGAAACTATCAACAAAGATTTTCGCTATCAGCTCACCCCAATCGGCGCGCCGGGGCGAGATCTTTACGTTGCCGAAGAAATTTCCGGAGGCCACTTCAAGATTGCGGGAGGCAAGGCTGGCGGAAAAGTTTCATGGCAGGTCACGGGCGTGCGAAACGACGCCTGGGAGAAAGCGTATCCGATGGTGGTCGAGGCCGACAAAGGCACTGATCGCGGACACTACCTGACCCCTGAACTCTACGGACAGCCCGCATCGGAGCGGATTGGCTACGAAGCGGTGCCGGGGGGTCAGCAGATCGTGCATCATCAGCGGCCAAATCTGCTACGTCGCAACGCATCGCGGGCGAAGACGATTACTCTTCCCGCGCCGCCGAGGCCGGTTCTGCCCAAGGCAGTTGCGTTGCCTCACGCGTCTGCGCAGCTTCACCAAAAAGAAATCAACCAGAAATAACCGCTGCTCAACCCGTTCATGAGGGGGCTAAGGCTCAAGCCATTGCCCCTTCTGGCTCGAACGAACAATCGCCGTTCAAAGTGATTCAGCAAGAAACTACTAGGAGGACGTGAAATGAAAAACTTGAAGATGCAGTTCTCAGCACTCCTGCTGTCCACACTGTGTCTGCTGACCGGCGCCTATGGCCAAATTACAGGAGTTACGGCCGGAACCGATCTGACCGGCGGCGGCACGAGCGGCAACGTCACCCTCAACCTGAACACGGCTAAAGTGCCGCAACTGGCCACCGCCAATACTTTCACTGCCAATCAAACGGTCGACGGGAGTCTGACTGCAACCGGTGTAGTCACGGGCGGCAGCTTCAACCTCGGAAGCAATCCCTTCGCCTTCGGCGCCTATTCGAGTGCGAACGCGTTTCTCGGCTTCGGTGGGAACTCAACAATGACAGGGGACTTCAACACGGCAGTCGGATACGACACACTCTACTCCGACACTACGGGCTACCAGAACACCGCCATTGGTTCCGTGGCACTCCTCTACAACAGCACGGGCTTTTTCAATACCGCCCTCGGGACCTCGGCGCTCGCCTTCAACACCACCGGCAACTACAACACCGGCACTGGGGATGCGGCGCTGCAAAATACCTCCACGGGCTCCTACAACACCGCTATCGGCTACTCTTCCGGTTACGCTGCTGACGCGTCCGATATCACCGGATCGAACGACACTTTCCTTGGCTTCTTCACACAGCTGACAACGGGAAGCTTCAGCAATGCCACCGCAGTCGGTGCCTATGCCGAGGTCAGCGAGAGCAATGCGCTGGTGCTGGGCAGTTACGCTTCGTCGCCCACGTGCAAAGTCAACGGCTGCTCGAACACCAACGTCGGCATTGGCACTTCAGCGCCGGGCCATTTACTGGACGTAGCGGGCACTGTTGCCTTCGACTCCACTGGCCTGAATAACGGATCGAACTTTATCGATCTGACTTTCGGACTCAACGCTGGTGAAGGTATGTCTTCTTCACGCACCGAGGGTCCGAATCAATATGGAATCGACCTCTTCACGGATTTCGCCCGCCGCATCTCCATCGAGCAGCACGGCAACGTCGGCATCGGAACAACCACTCCTGACAGCCTCCTCACAGTGAACGGCAGCGCCGACAAGCCCGGCGGCGGTTCCTGGGGCACTTACTCCGACGGCCGGCTCAAGAATCTTAACGGCAGCTATCACTCCGGCCTGAGTCAGGTTCTCAAGCTCAACCCGGTTCGCTATCGCTACAAGTCCGACAATGCAATGGGCATTCGCGATCCCGACGAACACATCGGAGTCGTCGCCCAAGAGGTACAGCGAATCATCCCCGAAGCGGTGACGGAAAACAGCAAAGGCTACCTGCTGGTCAATAACGATCCGATCATCTGGTCGATGCTCAACGCGATCAAGGAACAGCAAGAGGAAATTCGCGCCCTGAAGTCCGACCTTCGGACGACACGTCAGTCTTTGGAGAAGGTGCAAGCGTTAGTAGCTCGTAATCAGGCAGCGTTGGTGGCGGCAAAGTAAAAGTCGTGAACGACACGAAATTCTAAGAGCCTCGAACTAATAAGGAGCAGGACGACCATGACCAACTTCGCGCATCATCCATTCGCAATCCCAGCATTCGCAATGAAGGTTCTTCGCGCAAACGCAACGCCGGCGCTGGTTGTCGTGGCAACGATTGTCCTGGCATCGCTGGTCATCCTGGCCGCTCCGCTCGCCTCCGCGCAGACCTTTATTTTCAATCGCGCCGATTTCGCCACCGGCACTGGCCCCTCTGTGGTCGCCGTGGGCGACTTCAATGGTGACGGCCACATGGACGTCGTCACCGGCAATGACGACACCGCGAACACCGTCTCTGTACTTCTTGGTAAAGGAGACGGAACCTTCGCGCCTCACGTCGACTATCCCGCAGGTGGAGGCGTCACCGGCATCGCCGTCGGCGATGTTAACGGCGACGGCAAGCTCGACATCGTCGTCCTTTACGGC
>JBAWAI010000565.1:0-19189 GCA_049589215.1 Terriglobales bacterium
ATGGGGCAGAGTCGGCGGGGCATTACTACGACGAAACTGCGGCTCGGAATATCGGCCGGGAGCAGGCGGCGCGGCTCGCCGCGATTCTCCCGGCTCCTCTAAGGCGGCGCCCTGAGCGCATGAATAAATATAGTGCTCTCATCCTCGAGCGAATGAGCCAGATGGGATGGTAGTCGAAATCACTTTTCAACCGCCCCCTTCCGTGCAAAAAATTAAGCCGGCCCTTTTCGGAGCCGGCTCGATTGATTAGCCACCGCGTCAGATCACTGTCTTAACGTTCGTTCGCGGCAGTGATCACGTCGTCGCGTTTGCTATGGCGCCACGGTGATGGCAACCGGTATCTCGTTCGTGATCGATCCCGAGGTCCCGATCAACTCGATGGTTGTGGTTCCGGTCGGCGCACGTCTGGAAGCGCTCCAAGTGAGGGTCACCTTCACGCTGCCATTTGCCGGAGGCGTCACAGGGTTGGCCGAGGCCGTCGCCGATACGCCGCTGGGGAATTCGTTCACGCTCAGCGTCACCGCCGAATGGAATGAATTCACGCTCGTAACCGTGAGAGTAGTAGAGACGCTGCGGCCTTCATCGATCGTGAAAGAGGAAGGCGACAGGGACAGGGTGAAGTTCGGGGTCCCAGACGACGAGTTCACCGTCAGTGCAATCGTCGTGCTGTGAGTCGTCGAACCCGATGTTCCGGTGATCGTCACCGTAGCCGCGCCGGTAGCGGCGCTGGCGGACGCAGTCAGCGTGAGGGTTGAGCTCGCGCTGCCGTTCGCCGGCGGAGTTACCGGGTTGGTTGAGAAGGTCGCCGTCACGCCACTGGGCAGGCCGGTCGCACTCAACGTGGTTGCAGAATTGAAACTGTTCTGGCTGGTGATGGTGATCGTGCTGGTGCCGCTGGCTCCCTGAGTTACGGTTACCGAAGCGGGCGACGCGCTGATCGTGAAGTTTGGACTCGCCGCGGCACTGACGGTGAGCGCAATGTTAGTGCTTGCGGACAAACTGCCGGACGTGCCGGTGATCTTCACCGTCGCGCTTCCGGTAGTTGCCGTGGCGCTCGCCGTTAATGTAAGCACGCTGCTACCCGTGGTCGGGTTCGTGCCGAAGGATGCAGTCACGCCACTCGGCAGACCAGACGCAGCCAGAGTTACGCTGCCGCTGAATCCACCGAGGTCAGTAACGGAGATCGTGCTTGTTCCGCTGCTGCCTTGCGTAACCGTCAAGCTGCTCGGCGACGCCGACAGCGTAAAGCTCGGCGTACCAGAGCCAGCCAGCGCATTGATCAGGCCGCTTCCGTTCGGGCTGCCCCAACCGGTTGCCAGATCGTAGCCCGTGGTTGCGGAGAAGCCGTTGCTGCCGCTGGTTACGTCGTGGAAGTCGGAGTCATAACTCGACCCTTCTCCGATCGTGTAGATACTCGGATTGATAAAGCCGAGCGTCTTGTTTCCATTGGCGACCGCCTGCTGGTTGATCAGAGCCAGGTAGCCCGCCCACATCGGCGCGGCGAAGCTGGTACCTCCATATTCATTGGCGGTACAGGTAGTTTGGTCAGCGCAAACGTAAAAACTGAAATTCGCATTGGCGGAAACGTCGGGGCCGTTGCGATAGGTTTTCGAGCAGGATGAGCAGCCGCCGGCCGCAGTTGTCTGCCATGAAGGGATGGCAAACTTGTCGGGTGAAATGCCGCCGCCGCCGTCGACCCATGCCGTTTCTGACGCCCACGGTCCGGCCGCGCCGCTCGTGTCGAGATCGGTGCCGCCGACCGAGGTCACATAAATATCATCGGACGGATAAATTTCCGAAGATGATGTCCATGCTCCGGAGTCGCCCGCTGCTTGAAACAAGTTCTGGCCCTGCGCGGAGAATTCTTCGAAGTACGGGTTGTCGGTCGTGGGATCGGCTGGGCTCCAGGTCCATGAAGAACTCAACTGCGCATTGAGCGGACTCGCAGTCGCCATGGCATTGAAGATTGGCGCATCGGAAGATCCGACATACATTACGAGGCTCGACATGCCGGGTGCCATGCCGAGAGCTTGCGTCATGTCGAGGGTTTGCTCGGTATCGTCGCAACCCGCCGATTCAAGGCAGCTGGTGCTGGTTCCGTCGGTCGAGTCAAGAGTGACCGGCACATTGTTGGTCTGATTCACGTTCTTGTAATACGTGGTCAGGTCGGCCAAGTCGGTGCCGGCATATTCCAGCAATCCGAGCGACTGGCCGCTGCCGGTGAGCGAGGTTCCCTCATAGTAGGCTGCGCGCATATCGCTGCCGAGGAATGACGCGCTGGGCCCGGAGCCGGTGGTTGCGTTGCTCTTTACATCGCCGCCCGTGCGGTGCTGGTAGAGCGGACGCGGGATGGAATAGTTATCCAGACCAGAGATGTGCCAGAGCTGGAACGGCAGATCGACGGCAGGTTCCCGGTCGGGAGCGTAGAAGGTGCGGTTTTCGGTGGGATGCTGGTACAGGCCCATGGTGACATGAAAGGCCTGCTCGATGCTTGCCACCGATCCGGTGACATCGATGTTCAGGCGATTGCGCGAGGTGCCAACCACCTTGAATCCGTTTTGCTTCGCGAAACGGAGGACGGCGTCATAATCTTTTTGGGTGGGACCGTATCGCGCGGTGAACTCTTCTACTGTAAGGAACTGGCGGTAAGATGGGCTGGCCGGATCGTAGAGTTCCTGTAAAAAGTTATCCAATCCTTCCTGATTTCGTAACGGCAGAACCAGGACGAGGCGCATGGACTGCGTTGCCGGGAGTTGCCCGACCGTTTGCACTTGACCGCTGACAACCACGTCACGCACATGACGTGTCATAAGGGGCTGTGACTCTGACCAGCCCAGGGTGGAGGCGAGAAACACAATCGCGAGGATGGTGGTAAGACCTGATTTGCGGGACATAATCCTCCTATTGAAAGTGATTTCCCCCGCACGTCTTTCGGCCTCCAAGGCAGCATCACCTTGGCGGTTCGCGCTGCCGGTGAGGGAGACGGCAACGTTACTAGCAGGCAAAGCCAATCTTCAATTAGTCGGTTGCGAACGCGGTCCCCCCCACCCGGGTTAGCAATCTACGAAGGTCAAACTCCGCCTGAAGAATGTCGCTAACGCTACAACAGGTCTGTGCCGCCGTCAAGATTCAATCGGGCAGTTATTACGGGGTCTGCGTCCTCAATCGGGAATTCACTGTATTGCAAATCTCGCGGTATCTCGGATCGGCGCGGCGCAGCGCCGGTCTATTGGGTAGAAACCTCTGATTTCGCTGGAAATCAAGGCTGGGAAAACAAGGGCACGAGTCCTATCCGGCGAACATACCGGAGGGCGGGTTACTCCAATTAGTTACTTGCATTAGTGATTAGATATGGGGTCTGTTAAGCGACGGCCAGGCATGTTACCGCGCCGTTACCCCGAATATTTGTCCTGGCGATTCACTGTCGTGGTGTTTTTGCATATTCTTTACATTTCCATGACAACCGGATTATCAGGACAGAATATAAGTTCAGCCCTCGGAGGAAATTCCATGCCAGGCAAGATGCAGGTTATCGCTTTTTCCATGCTGCTCGTCTGCTGCGCTTACGCCGCTGGGCAGCAGCTGACCGCCGTCCACACTTTCGTCTGCAAGAACCCGCAAGAAATAGGTCCGTGCTCCCACGGTGGCGGCGCTACATCCCTGATTCAGGGGTCGGATGGGAATTTCTATGGGACAGCAGAGAGGACCGCGAAAAGCGGCGCCGCTCCGGCGGGTGGGTTGATCTTCTCGCTGACACCCTCGGGCACATTCACGTCGTTGTATAAGTTTGCTCCCGGAAAGACGAAAACCTACCCGAACGGCGCGGGCCCGAACCGGCTTATCGAGGGACCCGACGGCAAGCTTTATGGTGATACCGGCCTGGGTGGCTCGATCGGCAACGGAGTTTTGTTCCGAGTCGACAGAGACGGAAAAAAGTTTCAGGTCTTGCAGGACTACTCTGTTAATCCCGCCGCCGCGAACGGGTCAACGCCAACCTCTTTAGTGGCAGGCAACGATGGCAATGTTTACGGCACGACCTATTACGGTGGAAGCAACAGTTGCGGCTACGGCAACAATTGCGGAACGCTCTTTCAAGTCAACACGGCTACTGGAGCCTACACAGTTGTCGTCAACTTTGATATCGCCACCAGCGGAGCGAATCCCACTCGTCTGGTGGTGGGCCCCGACGGAACTTTCTACGGAAGCACGAATGACGGTTCGATCCTCTTCCACTACATCGAGGCAACCGGGGAACTGCAAACGACCGCGCTGCCCTTCCCGATCGTTGGTGGTGAGTTTACGGGCGGAAGCGTCACCGCCATTGGTCCGAACGGAAACCTCTATGGCACCTATACCGGGGCGTTCGTGGGTGGCATCGGACTTTTCGAGGTTCAACTCAACGGCGGCAACCTCCAACTCTTTCCCGTCTACACGACCGACGCCGCTACCAGTCCGGATGGGCTGGTTCTCGCGAGCGACGGCAACTTTTGGATGGCGGAATATTACGGGACTGTCGGTTCCGGCGACATCGTAACTCTGTCGCCTTCTGACGGAAGCTTGGTGCAGCGGCTGACGCCATTTTCCTTTACGTCGCCGGACGGCGGAGCACCGGTTGAACTTTTCTCGGCCAGCGACGGAACACTCTGGGGCGTCAGCTCACTGTACGGGCAGGCCTCGAAGGGTTCTTATGGGGAAGGCGTGTTATTCACGCTAACGCCTTAGGTGGTCCGCTGCAGTCCGCTCAGCGGCAAAATTGTCAGGCTCGCCTGATCGCGGCTCCCAGCCTTTCCATGCGATCAGGCGGGCCACTGCTCACTCGTCTTGCTGACATTTACGGGTTGTTTGGGATGTACAAGTAGCTGTTCACAGTGTCAACGCTCAGGCTGAGACTGGAAGCGATCTGGGGGATTTGCTGACCATTTTGGTAAAGCTGGGTGACCTGTTGTGCCACGGACAATTTGACCGTGTCCTCCGAGTTGGTGGCGGTTTGCTGGGCTTGTTGCGCCGCCGAGTTCGAGTAAGAGTTTGGTGGTTGGGACAATGTTGGTGAAGGCGATGGAGCGATCGAAAGACTCATAGAAGCTTCCTTTCCTCTTACAAAAGAGGAGATCGGGACGCCAATGTGATCGTATGAGCCCAATCGTGCCGATTTCCACAGGAGGTCAATCGTGCGATTCCGATATGGGAAGCGGGAAATGGCGGGGATCGGGCAAATTCTGCCGGGGTGTGGCGGGCAGGTTTTGCCCGGTTCGCACTTTCGGACGTAGGGCCATCGAGGCGTGATCCGGCGGCGCTGCATCGGTGCTGGCTATGCCCAGTCCGAAATAGAGTTGTTCGCGTTGCGCGAAGTCGGTCGCCCAGCCTGACTCCTGCGATTGTTGGGCTGATTTTGTTGCTGTGGCTGGCTTTGTGAGTGCTCATCTGGCCCTAGCGTAACTACGAATCCCATTTCGGCGGATAGTTTCGACGCAAATGCCGACAATTTCTTTCGGGTGCGCTCGGCCTCTCGTTTGCCAGCTGTCTTTTCTGCCGCGCGAAGAGCATCCAGTTGAGCATTTGGATTGATTTGGTTGCCGTGCACGTGCATGGTCCCACTCCTCGCAGGGAGCGTGTGCAAAATGCCGGCTCTGCGCAATGCAGAGTGGCGTCAAGCTCCTGTTCATGTTCAGCCCTGCGGAACTTGAAAGTCCCTGACGAACAGGCATGTGGTGCGCCAAACGAGACGCGATGGCGCGAGACACGACCAGTCGTGCGATGCAACGTGCGATGAAACGCCGCCGACCTAACTCGGGCTCGCTGGCGTATTTGACTTTTCAGCCAGACTCCCAGCAGCGACGTTGCCCGTTTTTCGCAGTTCAGGAAACATCCAGGTCCAAAGACCGATGACCACCAGCGTCCCCACACCTCCCAGAACGACTGCCGGCACCGTGCCGAACCAATGCGCAGTGAGGCCCGACTCGAACTCGCCCAACTGGTTCGACGCGCCAATAAAAATCATATCGACTGCGTTCACGCGACCGCGCATGGCGTCCGGCGTTCCGATCTGCACCAGGATGGCGCGAATCACCACGCTCACCATGTCGCATGCGCCCACGAACAATAACGACACCAGCGAAAGAATCAGGCTGTGTGAGAGGCCGAAGATAATGGTGAAGACGCCGAATCCCGCCACGCAGGCCAGCATGATCGGCCCAGCCTGACGTTGCAGCGGGCGATGCGCCAGCAGCACAGCCATGGCTGCCGCGCCGACTCCGGGAGCGCTGCGCAGGAGACCGAGTCCCCACGGCCCCGTGTGCAGAATGGTGCGAGCATAAACGGGGAGCAGCGCCACCGCGCCGCCGAGCAGCACGGCGAAGAGATCGAGCGAGATCGAGCCGAGAATCAACTTCTCCTGCCAGATGTAGTGCAGCCCGGCGAGCACAGTCTGCAAACTCATCGGCTCGCGCGGACGAGGCTTCTCGCGCGCTTTGACGCGTGTCATCGCCAGAGCAGCCCCAAAGCCGGTGACCATCGCGGTTGCGTACACAAATTCCGGTCCGCGAAAAAATGCGTACAGCAGACCTCCAAAGGTTGGGCCAAGAATGGTTGCCGTTTGAAAAATGCTGGAGCTCCACGCGACCGCATTCGAAAAGTGAATCTCAGGCACGAGCTGCGGCAGCAGAGCGCGAGCCGCTGGAAAGTTGAAGGACCGGATCGTGCCAATGAGAACGACGACGCCATAGATTGGATATACAGACGAGAACTTTCGCTCCGCCAGCGCGAAGAGCATTCCGGAACACACGGCAAAGCTCGCATAGCACCAGATCAAGAGCCGCCGCCGGTTCAAGCGGTCGACCACATGCCCGGCCGGCAAGAAGAGGGTTATGCCGGGGAGAAACTGCGCCAATCCGATCAGGCCCAGATCGAGCGGGCGCTTGGTGATTTCATAGACCTGCCAGCCGACGGCCACCGACTGCATCTCGAGCGCCGCGACAATGCAAAAACGCGCGATCGAATAGGCTGTGAAATCTGGATAGGCGAACGCCGCCCGCGCGGAAAACGCTGACTTTGCGTCGGGACGCTCTGCGGCAGGGCGATCTGCGGAAGCGGGCATCTCTATTTAATCTACAACGACTCCCGCCGAGGGCCGCAATCGTCTGGCTAGAAAATAAACTTCAATCCCAATTGGAGAACGCGCGCCGGATGCACCGCTCCCAGATGCAAAAAGTTGGATGACGACAGGCAACTCGGGTCGCCCGCCGAATTGTTCGGGCCTCCGTAACACGCGGCCGAGTTGGTGCCCGATTCCAAGCCGTTGTAAGCGGCGGAACCGCCATCGCCGCCGAGGGAGGCAAACTCGGTGTGGTTGAAGATGTTGAACGCCTCCGCGCGGAACTCAAAGGCCTTGCTCTCTGTAACCGCGAAGTGTTTGAACATCGCCATATCGAAATTCGTTCGGCCCGGATTGCGTAGAGAATTTCTGCCCGAATCCCCGAACGTCAGGCCGCGAGGCGCAAAGAACGCATCCGGGTTGTAGAAGAGCCCGGCATAGCCGGGAATCGCCGATTCGCTGGCCGGAGGAATGCCTGACTTCGGATTTCCGACGACGTCAGCATATGAGCCCGCGACCACGCCCGATTCACCGCCGACACCCGCGTTATCGGGATAATCCGCCGTGTTGACCGCGCTGAAAGGCGCGCCCGTCTGCCAGGTGAAAATGCCCGAGTACTGCCACCCGCCGAGAAACGTGTGCGCCATGCCGCTTGCCCTGAAGAAAGGCAGATCGTAGACATAGCCGAGATTCAACATGTGCTTGATGTCGAAGCTTGAATTTCCGCGTGCCGAGGCGGTGTTGTAAGAGTCGACAAATCCGCCATCGAGCCGGCTGGAGGAGTCGTCGATCGAATGGCTGTAGGTGTAGGACCCGTTGATCTGAAGCGCGCCGACGCTCTTGCGCAGCGAACCTTGAAGCGCGTTATAGTTCGACGACGCCGTGTTCTCCAGCCGCTGGATGCTGCCCAGACCATAATGCGGGCGATAGGGATCGGGATCGTTGCCGCACGCGACTGCCAGATTGTTAGCCCAGGTTCCGGTCGTCGTGTTCCCGTTCACGGTCGCCGTAGCTTGCCCGGAAGTTGGATCGATCGAAACCGTGTTGCAATCGTTCTGGCTGATCGGTTGGCCGACTGTGTAGGGATTTTGGCCGATGGGCGTTGGATAGATCTGATTCATGTCGCGCTGGCGTCCGAGGTGTGTTCCTTTGCTGCCCACGTAGGAAATCGTGGCTATTGTGTTCTTAGCCACCTCGCGCTGCACATCGAGATGCCACTGCTGCATGTAGGGCCAGACGGCCTTGTCCGGGATCGAGAAGAAAGTCAGCGGAAATTCCACGGGCGTTGTTCCGCCCGCTGTGCCGAGGTTCGTATAGCCGGAGACGTTGTACTCGGTCGGCGATTGTAATAGCGGTGAAGACTGGCCTTCCATGCCTTCAGTGTTCGATTCTTCGCCGTTCGTGTGTTCAAAAAATATTCCGTAGCCTCCGCGGATCGCCATCCTGCCGTTGCCTTGCGGATCCCACGCGAAACCAATTCTTGGAGCCGGATTGAAAAGATGCCCCTTCATACAACCGGCCGGAACGTTATTGACTCCACACTGCACGAGGCCATCAAAAATGTTGCCTATGCCGGGAACCAGAGCGCCGGGGAAGCCAGTGATCGAGCCATCGATGTCGATTTGTGGCGCATTGGCGAGCGTATAAAGATTCGGATCCCAGTTGTAGGCCTGACGATAGCGATCGCGATAAGTGCCGAACATGCTCACGCGCAGACCCAGATTCAACGTGAGTTTCGGGGTCAGGCGCCAGTCGTCTTGCAGATAAGGTTCGAGGATTTTGTAGCGATTGTAGAACTTGATCTGGTTGCTGCCTTGCGAATAGCTGGCCACCTGTCCCGTCAACAAGTCCGCGAATGCATTTCCGGTTGAGACGGTCGAGGAAACATCGAAACCGAGAGAACCGTTGATGAACAGCCCACTCAGCTCGTTCTTTTGAGCGGCCACAAAGTATGCACCGAACTGAAGGTTGTGGCTCCCGATAAGCTTCGTCACATTGTCGCGGTAGGTATAGGTCGGATTGGAATTGTATTTTCCCTCGGGCCACTCGCCGTTCACATCCTGATAAAAGCCGCCGCCATAAGCGGCATTGCCCGTCAAAGTGATGTCGGGCAGCTTGCCGCCAAACCCATTATTAAAGAATGACCCGATCGGCAAGCCCGATGGAAGCTGCCACGCGTTCGGATTGGGATAGCCCGTTGAGCTGGTAATAATGTGGTCGGTTGTATAGCTGAATGTGAATTCGTTCAGCAGCTTCGGCGAAACCCATGCCAGGCGGGCCACGAGGCTGACGGCAGGTCCATTGAAATTTGTCTGGACCGTCGGAAAGCTCGCGCCTGAGAAAAGCGGCACAGCTGTGATCGTGTCCCACGAGTCGTGGGTGTAGCGGAACATGGCGCGCAGCTTGTCGCTGATGTTGTGATCGATACGAAATAATTCTTCGCGCCAGTGGGTAGGCTGTGACGGCGCTGCGACATAGAGCGCCCCGCCCGGCACGCCTCCATTGGCGGGCGGGATGAGTGCTAACAGAGCCTGCCCGGCTGGATCGATGGTGACTTGATTGCCCGGAAAAGTTTGCGTGTCTCCATTGGGGCCTGAAAAGGCAGTTCCAGGGCAGTCCGGGTCATTGGCGCGGTAAAACGGAACTTGCACTCCAGCCGCCGCGGACGGGCACAGGTCGCTGAAGTCTCCCGTGCGTTCCGTATTCGAAGGCACCGGAGTATTGAATACCTGTCCCGGCACTTTATCCCTGCGCCACTCTTCAGACCAAAAGAAGAACGTCTTCTGTTTATCGGTGTTGTAAAGCTTTGGAATATAAACCGGCCCGCCGATGGTGTATCCGAAATCATTCTTCTTATATGGCGGCACCGACGATTCGAAATACTGCCGCGCGTTGAAGTCATCGTTGCGCACGAACTCGTATAGGTCCCCGTGGAAATCCTTCGTGCCCGACTTGGTCTCAACCTCCACCGTGCCCGAGCCGTTGCGGCCATATTGCGCGCCATAGTTGGAGGTCAGCACGCGGAACTCGGCGATCGCATCGATGCTGGGATAAACGTTCAGTGAAGTGTTGCTGCCGTTATCCATGTTGTCGCCGCCATCGAGTTCCCAGTTGTTGTATTCGGTGCGGCCGCCATTCATGCTGAATGAAACGTTGGCGGTAATGCCGATCTGGCCTTCATCCTGCCCTGACTGGTTGCTCACGCCAGGCACGAGCGTCGCAAGCTGCGTGAAGTTGCGTCCGTTCAGTTCGAGCTGCGTGATCTCTTTGCCTGTGACAACGCCGGAAAGCTCCGAGCTTTGCGTCTCCACCTGCGCGACCGACGCGCCGACCACAACCACCTCTTCTTTCGCGGCGCCGACCTCCAGGCGAACATTCACGCGGGCGATCTCAGCCACACGCAGGATTACTCCATTTGCCGCGTAGGTCTTGAAGCCTTTCGCCGTGACGCCCAGGTTGTAGGAGCCAATCGGCAGCGCGGCAAACAGAAAATCACCGTTGGAATTGGTGTGCGAGGCGCGCTGCAAACCGTGCTCCGGGCTCGCGATCGTCACGGGCGCGCCTGCAACCGCGGCGCCGCTCGCGTCCGTAACCGTTCCCGTGATTGAGGCCGTATCCTGCGCGAAGAGCGCCCAGGGAGCGCAGATCAGAATCAGGCTGAGGGTGAGACGGCGAAGGTTCATAGCGGGGCTCCTCGAAGCGCAGCCGGTCTGAATCCGGCCATAAATCAAGAATCGTTTTATTAAAACGTATGAATAGTGTCCCTTTTGCGATTTTCAGTCAAGTAAAAAATGGACGCAGAGAGGGGATTCCCGCGTCTATGCCGGGCCGCGAGTCGAATCCCGCACGGCCAGTTCGGGTGCAAGTTTGCGATGCACCGCCGGCAGGTCGCGTTTTTCAAGCATGGCGTTGATTCCTTCAAGCACAATGCTGGCCGCCATCGCGCCCATGGCTTCCATGGGCTGGCGAATCGTTGTCAGTGGCGGCGTACATAGGCTGGAGGCGGCGACATCGTCGAATCCAACCACTGAGCACTGGTCCGGGACGCGCAATCCCGCGCGCGAAAGGGCCCGAATGGCTCCAAACGCCGTCATGTCGTCAAACGCCATCAACGCCGTGAACGGGCGCTTTGATTTCAGCATCTCCTCGGTGAGTTTGTAGCCGATTTCAAAGCTCGACATCGGATCGCGCGATTCAGGAAGATCGACCGTGAGCCGCGGATCGAGCTCCAGCCCGCGTGCCTTCGCAAAGGAGCGAATGCCGCGCCAGCGCGGGGCGCTGTCGATCAGCGTCTTTGGTCCGCGAATGAAGGCAATCTTGCGATGACCGAGCGAGTACAGATGCTCGACCGCGGTGTAGGCCCCGAGTTCGTTGTCGACGATGACCGAGCTGATCGCATCGTTCTTCAGCTCCCGCCCGATCATCACGGTCGGTATGTTGTTTTTTTCGAGGTCGCCGAGCACATCGATGTTTACGAACAGCCAGTTGGCGAGCACGATCAGCCCCTCAACACGGCGGTCGAGAAGCATCTCGAGATAACGCTCAAACCGCGCCCGCTCGTTTTGAACATCGGTCAGAATCGGCAGGTACGACGCCTGGTAGAGCGAGTTTTCAATGCCGCGCAATACCAGCGTGCAAAAGGGATCGGTCATGTCGAAGACCATGACTCCCACGGTGTGGCTGCGGCGGCTGCGCAGAGAGCGCGCAAACAGGTTGGGGCGGTAACCCAGCTTCTTGGCGGCGCCTTCAATTCGTTTCTTGGTGGCGGTGGGAATGTAACGCGCGAGCGGCGCGTTGTTCAGCACAATGGAGACCGTGGTCGCGGAAAATCCACTCTCCTTCGCCACATCGCGAATCGTCACCATTGAATAGCTACCGTCCAGGCGCTCATATCATACTCGCCCAACTCAAGCATTCCGGCCCGCGCTGCCAGCTAGCGAGCCGATCTAGTGAACTGAACTAGCGAGCCCGACTGGTGAGGGACACTAGTGAGAAGCTGCGTTCGCTTTCTCGTGCAGATCAAGCGCGATGCTGTCCGCTGTCACATTCCAGCCATCGACCGTCAGCAGCAGATGATCGTCACCGGCGTTCGCGGCCTCAAAGCGCGCGCTCAACTCGCGCCGTTCTCCGGGCAGCAGCGAGACATAATTGTCATCCCAGAAAATCGGCACCACATCCCGGTCGTCCTTCGCACTGGCGACTCGCACATGCACCATGAAGGCCACGCTGGAACCAAGGTTTTCGATACACGCATGAACCACTTTGTCTTTGCCGTCATTCTTGACCGAGTTGGTGGTTAGTCCACAGGTCGATCCGGCGAGGGACTCGACGCTCGAGTCGCGAAGAACGACTTTGACCTGGGGCAGGGAATTGAGACCGGTGAGATCGGCATATGCGCTCTCCGGCGTGTAAACCTCCTCGAACTTCTTTCCCCAGTCCAGCACATCGGGCTTGGTGGAGAGCCAATAAAAGTTGTCGCTCACGAGTTTCCCGGCACCGTCGCGCAATTGAAGCTTCAGAAAATAGGTTGGAGAAATGCCCGGCACCGGCCGCAACTGCAATGCGCGCACACTGCCGTCGGCCGGAATCTCGACCGTCGCATCCTGCCGCAACCTCTCTTTCGCGTCGATGTCATAAATCGCCGCCTGAACCCGCATGCCCGAAAAAGCACGGTTGTGTCCGTTCACCACGGCGACGGAATTATCGTCATATGAGTACTGCACATGCAGCGGCTCACAGGCTTTCTTCGATCCGAAATACGCTCCTGACGGGACAAGATAGTAGTCGTACAGATTCCAGATGATCGAGGGCCAGGCATTATTCAGCATCCACTGAATCACGCCCGTCGAGTCATACTTGTCGCGGCCGTAGGCCTCGAACATCGCGCGCTCGGCCTCGTAGTTCATGGCTTGCGACTTGCGCAGAAAATCTCCAAGATTCGTCGCCTTGCCGTAGCGCTCGTTCATGCCGTTTACAAACTTATCGATGTTCGTGAAGCGCTCAAGTCCAGCGTGATAATTCCAGTAGTCATCGATCGGCCACAAGTGATCGGCGGGTAGGAATCGCTTCAAGCTCTGGAGCGTCGGAAGCACCGGTCCCGGACTCGTCTCCGTGTTGAAGCCATACGCCCCGCCCGCGTCCCGATCGACCAGCCAGTAATTGGGCGGAACATAGTCATAGGGGCCCGTCATCTTCACGCCCGACGCCCCGGTCACTCCGGTTGGAGCCGCCGCCGCGGATGAGATGGCAGGGTTCGGCCAGCGCGCGTCCTTCAAGACCTGCAAATACAAAGTTTCGAACTCCGATGGCGGAGGACCATCGCTGCCGTAAAGCCAGACGAAAACGCTGGGATGGTTGCGCAGCCGTCGCGCCTGGTCGGCCATCGACGCCGCAGCGATGTTCGCCGTCTCGGGCGTCCAATCCTTCCATTGCTCCCAGAAATCGCAGCACGTCCATCCCGGCATGATCAGCACGCCCAGCCGGTCGGCCATGTCGAAGAATTCATCACGCTCCATGCGCCCTTCCAGGCGAATGGCGTTCAGGTTCATGCCGCGTACATAGTTCATCGCGGCCGCCGCGCGCTCGGGCGACCACCGCAAAAGCATGTCGGGAGCCCACGCCGCTCCCCGAATGAGCAGCTTGCGCCCGTTGATCTTGAAGAGCCGATAGCCTTTCTCAGTCAACTGCGAAGTGACCTCGCGCACGCCAAATTCCACGTTCGCCGAATCGGAAGTTTGGCCGCCCACTTCGACCTCGAGATGCGCCGAATACAGCTCGGGCGATCCCATCTGATAAGGCCACCACAGCCGCGGACGCGCGAGCCGGAGCTGCGGATAGCGTTCAGGCGCAAACACAACTGTCTTCGACTCGGAAGCAGCGAGCTCGACTTCCTGGTCGATCCGTATCCCTTCGATCTCCGCGCGGACAACGCTCTTTGCCGCATGAGTAGACGAGTTGCGCAGATCGGCTGTGATCGTAAGCGCCGCGGTTTTGTAATCCGCCGACAGGTTCGACGTCACAAACGGATGGCTCATCGCGACGTTGCCCGCAGTTGTCAGGTAGACGCCTTTCCACAAACCCATGTCCTTGTCGGGCGGAGTCGGATTCCAGTCAACCCAGGTCATCGCCAGATCGTTCTTCTCGGGCGCGAAAACTTCGATGGCCAGGGCGTTGGGCTTGCCGTCGGCGAGGTGCTTGCCAATCTCAAAGTCGAAGAGCCGCATCATTCCGGCGATGTTTTTTGCATCGGCAATCAATTCGCCGTTCAGCCAGATGTTTGCGCGATAGTTGATGCCGTCAAAATGCAGCCAGGTTGCCCTCTTCGCCGCGTCGGCCGGCGTCGCGAACTCGGTTCGAAACCACCACGAGCAGCGAAACGGGCTGTCCTCCGGCATCGCCTGATTGGAGAAAAAGCTCGTCGCCGGGTAGTTCATGCCGGGAAGCGATTTCAAATTCATTCCGAAATAGGGATCGGGATAGGTGCCGTCCGCCACCAGCGCCGCGACTACCGTGGTGGGAACGGCGGCCTTGTGCCAGCCGTCTGCGCTGAAACTTGGAGTTGAAATCTCCGCGCCTCCGGCCTTCGCCACACACGAAGATTGAATCCGCCAGTTCTCGCCGAGGACAGTTTTTTGGGAATGCTCGAGCGCGGCTCCGCTCGCGAGGCAGGTCACGCTGCCGGCAAGTACGCCGCCCGCAACAATGAACAGCGCGAGTCGACGAAGTTGGATGAAAAAAGAATAGGGCAGGGAATTAGTCTCCTCTCTCAGTGCGGCTAGTTTTAGGATTTTCGTCACTCTTCAACCCTCGGGCAACATTTTTCCAAGCGAGCCGAAGCCCACGACCCGTCCCTACACGCCACTCCGTGCCGTTTCAAACCGATGATTCCAAACTTGCGCGGCTCCGATCAAGCCGGCATCCGCTCCCAGAGATGCCAATGAAATCTCCACGCTCTGGGCCGGAACCAGACGGCAATTCTGCCGGATCGCCTCGCGGGCGCGATTCAGAAACAGATGAGCGCTCTTCATCACGCTGCCGCCCAGCACGATCGCGTCCGGGGCAAACACAGTAATAAGGTTCGCCAAACCAAGTCCAAGATAATACCCTTCACGCTCCACGGCGCGGCGCGCGGTTTTATCCGAGTCCGCGGCCCGCACGCAGATCTCGCGAGCGGTCAAATTCGCATTCCCGTCCGTGGCGGCCGAATTTTCCTTCCACCACGCCGAGATCGCCGGACCGGCGGCAAAGCTCTCCCAACATCCGCGCGCGCCGCACGTACACTGCGGCCCGGCCGGATCGATAATGTGGTGGCCAATTTCCGGATGGCACCCGTTCACGCCGCGATACACCTCGCCGCGCAGAATCACGCTCACGCCGATTCCGGTTCCTACGGTCACATAAAGAAGACGCGCTTTTGATTTGCCCGCTCCCCACCTCAACTCCCCAAGCGCGGCCGCGTCGGCGTCGTTTTCCAGGGCTGCCCGTACTCCGAACGCGCGCGACAAAACTTCCACCGGATTGCCACCCTCCCACCCCGGCAGATTATTCACGTTGCCGAGCCGGCCCGTGATGCTGTCAACCGGTCCCGCGGATCCAATCCCAATCCCCTGCAACGAAACTCCCGCGTGCGCCGCGCACTCGCGGAGCATCTTGGTCACTCGCCGCATGGCATCGTCGAAGCCGCGCGGCACGTCGGTCGCGCATTCGTCCTTCGCCAGGGCCCGGCCGGCATCGTCCACGACTCCTGCGGCGATTTTGGTGCCGCCAATGTCAACTGCGCCGATCATTCCTGGTTGCTCTCCGTACCTGGTCGCTGTGCGTAGTCGCTCTCTCGTTTTCAGGTATTAAATTGTTTTATTAAAACGAATGAATATTGAGGCATTCTGGAATCCGTGTCAAGCGGAATTGGGTGGCAGCTCTGCGGGCAAATGCCACGCATGTTTACGCAGGATCAACACGCACCCGGCCACTGCCCTTCCGTTATCTCTGAAAGGTGCTTCGCGATTGCTAAGCTCCGAATGAAGTTACGAAGTCCCAAGGAGGGCCTTTGCCCGCGACCGCGTCCAAGTCCGCAACCGAGTCCGCAAGTAAGCACGCTACCAAGCCATCGATCAAGATTCTCTACGGTGAGTCTGACGAGAAGGCTCTCGCCACCCATGCCGCGGAATTCAAGCAAGCCGGCCATCAAGTGACGACCGCCGCCACTCGCAAAGGCGTGCTGGAACAGTTGCGCGGTGGCACGTTCGACCTCGTCATCCTCGGCGCCACGCTCTCCAAGGATGATCGTCATCACATCCCTTACATGGTCAAGAAGGCGCACGCCGGCACCAAGGTTCTGGTGATGCACGCGGGAACGCACCATCACGAGGTCGACGCGGTTGTCGATTCGGGGATTGGTATGGTTTTTCTGCTGGAAAAGATTGCGGCCGTGATGCAGCCGACAACTCGCTGAAGATTCGTCAGCTACTACTTTTGCGCGACTCGGGCTTTGTGCCCACAAAAAAAGGGTCTGGCGAAATGGGCATCATTTGCGCCAGACCGCTTCCAGGGTTAGTGAGAGCCGTTCCGGTTCTCGCAGAAACCAATCCGGAACAATCCAATTCTCGCTCCAGCCCGATCCGCGATTGTCACGCGGATGTCAACTTGTCGTCACCATTCAAGCCAATCAATTCGATCTGACCCACAGGGCGATCGCCATCACCGTCGGGTCGCGGTCGACCTAAGCAAACCCGCAGCCTTTCCGAGAGCAAGAACCGAGCTGAGAACTGAATTTAAAATGGGCCGCCAGCCAAGAAGCGGTGACGTTTCCTTGGCTATCGGCCCATTCGATCCGGAAAGGGATCGGAGGTGATACCTACATCGTAAACCTCCACAGATGATTGTCAAGGCCGATTGTCCGCGGCGAGCGCTCGATGCGAAGGTTCAATGCAAATGTTCGATGCCATGCCGTGGAACGATCCAATCGGAAGGCGGCGTCCGCAATCGTTTCCAGTTGTTCTCGCCGCATTTCAGTGGAACCAAATCATTGACACTATCCTCGGCAGAATGTTAGTTTTATTGGTTTTACAGCCGCTATTCTTCGTGCAACATCTGAGCAGAATCAGCCGCAATTCAGAAGAGACTCGAGCATAAAGCAGAAATATGGAGCAGACACTCCGACAACTAGGCGAATTACTGCTTGCGAGCGTGCCGACCGTCATTCTGCTATGGCTTCTGTACATTGTTTATGTCTTTGTGGTTCATCGCCCTTTGACTGCCGTGCTGGCGGAGCGTCAAAAACGCACTCAGGGAGCCATGGAAAAAGCGCGCGCCGATATCGCCGCCGCCGAGGAACGCACCTCCGACTACGAGCACCGGTTGCGCGAGGCTCGCCAAAAGGTCTTCAAAAGCCTCGAAGCGCGCCGCCAGCAGGACACTGAAGCACGCGGTCGCGCCGTAAACGAAGCTCGTACGCGCGCGCAGGAGCAGGTCAAGCAAGCGCGCGCCGGTCTCGAACAAGATAAGCAAGAGGCAATCGCCAAGCTCCAGTCCGAAGCCGGCAGGTTGGCGAGTGAAATTGTCCGCACCGTAATGCGTCCCGTCGCCGCTCCCAGACCGGTTGGAGAGTGACTAACAAAGTGACGAGCGAATGACGATAACGAACCTGAGCGAAACTAACCCGAGCGAGACGAACCCGAGCGAGACTAGCCTGAGAACGACGATCGAAATCGCAATGACCCGAACCCACACGACGCTAATAAAGAAGAAGATGGTCACCCGGGCATTCGTCATCGTTGCAATGGCGTGCTCTTTGTGGGTGTCCTCGGGAACTCCTGGAGCGTCAGCCCAGACACAGCCCCCTCCGCAGTCGCAAGATCAGAGCAAAGATCAAGATCAAACCAAACAAGATCCAGCAGCAGCGCAAAAATCCGACGCGGAACAACCCGCCCATGCCGCCGCCGAGGCCGCTCCTCGCGAGCACCAGCCGACCAGCATCGCCGGCGAATTAGCCAAAGAGACTCGCGAATCTGAAGGTGAACAGGAAGAGCACGCCGACCTGAAGCACTCAACCATGGTGCAGAAGCTGGCCAAACTCACCGGCCTGAGCGTGCATGGCGCGCATATTCTCGCGCTGGTTGTGAATTTCGCCATCGTCGCCATCTTGCTGATCTGGGCCGTCCGCAAGACTGTGCCGGGCGTTTTTCGCGCCCGCAATGTATCCATTCAGAAGGCGTTCGAAGAGGCTCGGAAAGCCAGCGCCGACGCCGGTCAGCGGCTCTCTGACATAGAAAATCGGCTGAAGCAGATGGACGTCGAGATCAGCCGCATGCAGGTCTCCGCGGAAAAAGAAGCGGAAGGCGAAGAAGTCCGCAGCAAGAAAGCCGCGGAAGACGAGCTACGAAAAGTTATTCAGTCCGCCGAACAGGAAATCGCCGCCGCGGCCAAACAGGTGCGCCGCGAACTTTCGTCGCACACCGCCGACCTCGCGCTGGCGCTGGCACGCAAACAGATCAACGTCGACTCAAACACCGACCAGGTGCTGGTGCGCAACTTCGCCGCCAGACTCGCCGAGCCGGGCAAGCCGTCGCCGCGCAATGATGGCGGACGCGATTCCGGAAAGGACGGCCGCTAACCATGGCATCTGTTGTCGGCACCTACGCCCGCGCCTTCGCCGATGTGATCGTCAGCACCAAGGCTGATGCAGCCCGGATACTTGCCGAACTGCATTCCATGGAAGCGCTGCTCGCCGAAAGCGCCGATCTTCGGCGCGTGCTCGACAATCCCTCGATTCCTACGGCACAAAGAAATGCCGTGATCGACGCAGTCATCAGGAAGATGGGCAGTTCGCGCCCGGTGCGCAACTTTATCGCGGTCGTAACCGATCATCATCGCCTGCCGCTCTTCAGCGATATTGTGAAACAGCTTGAGCAGGAACTGAACGAGCGCATGGGCTTTGCGGAAGCACAAATAACCAGCGCCCGCCCGCTGAACGACCCCGAGAAGCAGTTACTCGAGGCCGAGATCGCCAAGCTGACCGGCAAAAAAGTTCGCGCCCGCTACCAGCAGGACGCCGCGCTCCTCGGCGGCGCGGTCGTTCAAGTCGGCAGCACAATTTACGAC
>JBAWAI010000566.1:0-12961 GCA_049589215.1 Terriglobales bacterium
TCGTTTTCCCAGATGCGCCGCCCCTTGCCTCATAGCGCACCTTCTTGGCCTTGTGCATGTTTTTCTTATTCCCACCGATAAAAGTCTCATCGACTTCTACAGCGGTATTGCCCTTGCCGCCATCACCCATCTTCTTGCGCGATGCACTGCCGAATCCCTTCACCTGTAACGACATTCCAAGGCGAATCCGATGCAGCATGAACCATGCGCTTTTCTGAGTGATTCCCAAAGCGC
Organism: Terriglobales bacterium; assembly: GCA_049589215.1. Lineage (GTDB taxonomy): Bacteria > Acidobacteriota > Terriglobia > Terriglobales > Acidobacteriaceae > Acidiflorens. Next base: position 235 of record JBAWAI010000566.1, read on the forward strand.
GATGCAGTTCCCATGAGCTAATGCCGTTCTTGTCGTTCACAATCGACCAGATCGCAGGGAGCCACTTCTCTAGCGGGATGGCTGAGTCCTCCATCACAGTACCAACCTTCACGGAGAACTGGCGGTGATGATGGACGGCTTTGCATTGCCATCGGCCCTGAGTCTCTAGGAACTTGGCATCGGTGCGCTGGCAGACTGGGCAAACTGGCGTGCCATCTTTCCAGCGCCGCAAGGCGAGATAGTCAATGCAGCGGTTGCGATCCGCGAAGTACAAAATTGCCTCTTGAAATGTCTTCGGCTCTTGCATAATGTAGTAAATCTACACTCGCACGGTTGATTAGTCAAGGATATTATTGCCTCGCTAAAGTATTGATTCTACAAGACCGGGGTAGGGGGGTACCCCGCAGAGCGTTCACGCTCTTCCGCGCACCTTGGCCCACCACCAGCGCACTCCGACAAACAAAAATCGCCAGTCACGAAAGAACTCCGGAGCCTTGCCCTCGAAAGCATGCCCGATGAATTGAAAAATCCATCCGACCAGAAACAGCGCGAGCGCATAGACCCACAGCCAGTGAACAAAGATGCTGGCGACAAAAACGGGGATCGAAACGAGAATGGTAGGAATGCCCAGCGTGTGGCACAAGCGGTTCACCGGATGCCGATGACTGGATCCATATTGCGCGATCCACTGCTCGTTAGTGCGTCCGCCCAGCACGCGAGGGATGATATCACGATTGGGGTGGGCGCTTCGGCGTCGTCCCAACCCCAAGCCTTAAACGTTACGCCGCCCATGCACAGCCGTACAATAGAAATGAGTAACCTATGACTTCCCTGCGCGAAATTCTCGACCGGCGCGTCCGCGTCGGTGATCGCGCGCTCTGGGAGCCGATCGACGACGGCTCCAGCGAATCCGGTGCCAGTTCGGGCAATGCTAATCGCATTCGCTGTTATGCCTGCGGTCATCGTTGTCCAATTCCCGAAGGTCAGCCCGGAGTCTGCAAGGTTCGCTTCAATCGCGGCGGGACGCTCTATGTGCCCTACGGATATGTTGCCGGGGTGCAGTGCGATCCCATCGAGAAGAAGCCCTTTTTTCATGCTTCGCCGGGTGCGCTCGCCTATAGCTTTGGCATGCTCGGATGCGATCTGCATTGCTCGTATTGTCAGAATTGGGTGACCTCGCAGGCGCTGCGCGATCCGGACGCCATCTCGCCGCCGCTCGAGGCCGATCCCGACGCGCTCGTACAAGACGCGCTCGTCCAGGGCGCGAAGGTCATGGTCAGCACATACAACGAGCCGCTCATCACCAGCGAGTGGGGCGTTGCAGTTTTCAAACGCGCGCGACAGGCCGGCCTGCGTACCGCCTACGTTTCAAATGGCAACGGGACGCCTCAGGTGCTCGAGTATCTTCGTCCGTGGATCGATTTTTATAAAGTCGACCTGAAGAGCTTCGACGACCGCCACTATCGCGAGCTCGGCGGACGGCTTCCGCCGATTCTTGATACGATTCGCGCCCTGCATGGCATGGGCATCTGGCTGGAGATTGTGACGCTGCTGATCCCCGGCTTCAACGATAGCAACAACGAACTGCGACGTCTCACGGAATTTGTCGCCGGCGTGTCGGTCGACATTCCGTGGCACGTGACTGCATTTCATCAGGATTACAAAATGACCTCGCCCGATGACACGCGTCCCGAAGACCTGCTCCGCGCGGCGGCGATCGGCCGCGAGGCGGGACTGCGCTACATCTACTGCGGCAATCTGCCCGGGCGCATCGGCGAATTCGAAAACACCCGCTGCCACCACTGCGGAGAGACGGTAATTCGCCGCTTCGGATATTTGATCAAAGAATACAAACTGACCGCCGACGGCGCGTGCACTGCCTGCCACACGCCGATTCCCGGGCGCTGGTCGAAAAAGTTCGACGGCCAGATTGCTGCCACGCCTTTTCTGCCACGGCGAGGCGCACAATTCGTTAAAATCCTCACGAGATAAAAACAAGCTTTGAGTTGCGAATCGTCTTCATGCGGATCGTCAAACTAATTCTTCTCGCCATCGCGTTGATCTCGCTGCCCGCGTGTTCTCCCCGCGACTTTCTCACGCGGCGGCTGGCAGCCGATCTCATCTCCGCCTCTGACGCTTTCAAGACGCCGCAAACATATTGGCTCGCCACCGGCGTGGTCTCCAACAAAGACTTCTCTTCTCCCGAGTCGATGGTGTTGCAGCGCCGCGGCTGGATCATCGGCAACGAACAGAAATGCCCGCCCGGCGTCGAACCTCCGCCCTGCTGGGATGTCGTTCTCTCGCCGCTCGGGGTCGATACCATCCGCCCGCTGATCACCGGCGGAGTGTCCGGCACTGGCCCGCTTGCCATGCAAGTGGCGCGGCGCGAGGTGACCACGATCACCGGCATCAGCAAGGCCGGAAACTTCGCTGATGTCGAGTTCGCGTGGCACTGGAGTCCTCTGAACAAAGTCGGCGAGGCACTTTACGACAGCGGCGTGCGTTACCGTTCGACCGTCGGATTTCGCGGCTATGACGATGGCTGGCGCGTGGTGACGGCATCGGTTCGCGGCAACCAGTCGCTGGATGAAGCCCTGCGCACCGCTGAGCCAAGCGCACCGTAAAACGCGCGTCGCTGTGAAGCGCGCGGACGATGCGCCACGTCCGCGTTTATCTGCTACCCTGTCAGCGCTCGCATCGCATCGCAAACATCGCACCGCAAATTCTGAATATCGGAAAGGATGTCGGCAAGCACTCCTATGGGTCGATCACTTATGGGGTTTACGTTTGTGCGTACAGCATTGGCGCGCCAGTTTCTCTCGTTTCTTTTTCTAGTCTGCATAGTCTCCGGTTTCGCGAGCGCCCAGTCAAAGCCAAAACTTACGCTTGACGAATTTTTCAACTGGGTCGAGACGAAAGATGTGCAGCTCTCACCGGATGGGAACTCGGTTCTGATCGCGACTGACCGTCCCGATTGGGATCAGGAGATTTATCGCGACGACATTTGGCTTTACCGAATCCCCGGCGCGGGTGCGACAGCAGACGGCGGAACGCTCGTGCAGTTGACGCAATCCGAGCATGACAAAGATCCGCAGTGGTCGCCGGATGGCAAATGGATCGCATTTCTCTCCGACCGCAAGGCCGCCGGGGGCAAGAGCGGCGATGACGATGACGACGCAAAAGGTAGCAAGGATGAAGCTCAGGTTTATCTGATCTCGCCGAGCGGCGGTGAGCCTTTTGCTCTCACGTCGGGCAATGAAGAAGTTCACGCCTTCGCCTGGTCCGGCGATTCGAAGGCCATCTATTTCGCGATGCGCGGGTCGTGGTCGAAACAGCAGACCGAAGACCACAAAAAAGAATGGAAAGATGTTGTGCAATATCGCGGCGACGAACGCGGCGACATACTTTTTCGAATCGGCATCGATGACGCTTTGGCTCGCCACGTCGCCGGAGCGCACGGAACTCCGGATACCGAACAAGACTCGGACGCTACGCCGGGCGCGGTCGCCATCGCGCGCACGCCGCTCCGGATTGATCAAGTGACCATCTCCTCCGACGGGCGCAGGCTGGCCTACGTCAGCAACTCGGTCTCGCAGCGCCAGGAAAGTTTGGGAGACACCGAGATTTTTGTTGTCTCGCTAGTCGGCGGCGCGGCCGAAGCCACCCCAGCCCGGCTGACTCACAACGAGGCTGATGAACTCGACCTGCAATGGTCGCCAGACAATCGCCACATCTTCTTCATGACCAGCCAAGGATCGATCGAGAAAAAATACGAAGACGCGCAGCCGCGGCTCTACTGGATCGACGCCGACACCGGCGCGCTCGAGCGCTGGTTTGGCAAGTTCGACGGCGAGGTGGTGAAGTATGCCCCCATGCCCGACGGCTCCGTGGTGTGCGCGTGCCGCCTCGGCACGGAAGTCCAGATGTATTCGCAGTCGAACCCAGCCGCCGCATTCATAAAGCACCAGGGCTGGCCCGGCTCGTATGCAACTCTCGTATCGGCGGCGCATTCCTCGCGACTCGCGTTCAGCTTCTCGGCGATCGAGCAGCCGAACGAAATCTACCTCGCCGATAGTGTCGACAAAGTCGCGCAGGCGCGGCCCATCACGTCGTTTAATAAACACTTCACCGATCGCGAGCTTCCCAAGGCTAAGGTCTATCGCTGGACCTCGCCCGACGGTACGCCCATCGAAGGCATGCTGATGTATCCGCCGGGAAAGTTTGAGGCGAAAAATCTCCCGATGTTCGTGCTCATCCACGGCGGTCCGCAGGATTCGGACGGCAATCATTTTGAGGCGGACTGGTATGTGTGGGACCGTCTTGCGGCGACCGAGGGCTGGCTGGTATTTGAACCCACCTATCGCGGCGCGACCGGATATGGTGACAAGTTCGCGGTTGCCATCGCGGGCAAAGCGTTCTCCGGGCCAGCGCAAGATATTCTCTCGGGCGTCGACGCGCTTGTGAAAGACGGCATCGCCGATGCCAACCACCTCGCGGTCGGCGGCTACAGCTATGGCGGCTACATGACCAACTGGCTGATCACCCAGACCACGCGCTTCAAAGCTGCGGTGACGGGCGCGGGCGGAGTGGAGAACGTGGCCGACTGGGGCAATGACGATTCCAGCTACGACGACGCCTGGTTCATGGGTGGAACGCCCTGGCAGGCGCGCGAAATGTACGACCGTGAAGCCGCAATTTTTCAAATCGACAAAGTGCGCACGCCCACCCACATGGTCGCCGGAGCTGAAGATGCGCGCGTGCCTTCACTTGAAAGCTATTTGTTGGATCATGCGCTGCACAATTTGAACGTGCCAAGTGAACTGCTGCTCTTCCCCGGCGAGGGACACGACCTCTACAAGAATCCGTGGCACGGGAAGATTAAGGTGCGCGAAGAATTGAAGTGGCTGGAGAAGTATGGAGGCGTGCAAGGGAAATAAATCTGGGCTTTGGCGGCAGCGCATTACCGCTGGGCTTATCGCCGTGATCTACCGACGGGCTTTACCGATGCACTATCGTCTGCAACTGCGCGACTTTCGCGCGCGGCGAGGATTCCTGATAGCGCGCGATGCCTTTGTAGAGCGCTTCCGCAATCTGCTGGCGATAGGCTGCTGACTGCAGATTGTGCTCGTCGGTGGGGCTGCTCACAAAAGAAATTTCCGTCAGAATCGCGGGCATCGTGGTTCCCGTCAGCACCACAAAAGCCGCATCCTTGATGCCGCGGTCACGAATGTCAGGACTCTTGGCGGCCAGCGTGGCATAGAGCGAACTTTGCACGCTCGCGGCCAGGCGGCGCGATTCCTCGATTTTTTCATGCAGGGCGCCCGCCGAGAGCGACACCGGCGTCGGTTGCGCAACCGACCCGTCAGACTTCTTCTCTACTTCTTTCGCGCCCGGAGCGGCAAACAGATTCGTGTAATACGTCTCAACGCCGCGGGCCGTCACCGATGTGCTGTAATTCGCATGCACGGAGACGAACAGATCGGCCTGCGAGTGATTGGCGAAATCGGCGCGCTGCTCGAGTGGCAGATAATCGTCGCCGGTGCGCGTGAACATCACGTCGACTCCCAAACGGTCGTGCAACAACTTGCCGAGCCGCCGCGTGACGTCAAGCACGAGATCTTTTTCCAGCAATCCCTGCCGTCCAACCGTACCGAGGTCCCACCCGCCGTGTCCCGCGTCAAGCACCACGCGGAATTTTCCAGTCTTGATCGGAGTCGGCTCAACCGCGCTCGCCGCCAGCGACGCGGCAGGAGCAGCCTTGGTAGGAGCCGGTGCAGTTGCGGATGGAGAAGTCCGGCTTGCCATTAGCGACTGTGTCGGGTTGCGCAGTTCAACCACCAGGCGATATGGGTCTGAATCGAGGCTCACCGAAAAATTCGATCCGCCCTTGGTGTCGAGCACGATGCGCGTCACGCCCGCCACCGGCTGCGCAATGCGCACGCGAGAGAGCGAAGGATCGCCGACGTCCATCGTCTTGCCTTCAAGATCGGCCACCAACGCAGTGTCATGCAGGTCGAAATAAATTCTCTCCGGCGACATCAAGCGGTGCACTTCGTATGGCACCTGGTCTTCCAGATCGATCACCACCGTGGTGCCCATCGCCGACGCCCAGTGACGCACGCCGGTAATTTTTGGCAACGCTGCCAGCTTGCCGGCCGGAACCGGGCTGAGCGCGGACTGCGGCTCGGCCTGCGCTGGATCCATCAGATTGTCTGAGGCGCTTGAGGTTGACTCTGAGGATGCAGCTGCCAACGCACCACTCGCAGTCGCGCCACCTTGCGCACTCGATGGCAACGCCGCCGGGACAAGGTTGCCGTCCACTTTTGTAGCTGCGCCCGTGGACTCGGTGAATTGCTTGGCCGCCGTTTGTGTTGCTGAGCGAGCGGATGAAACTCCATGCTGCTGCATGCCCCACCACACGCCCGCAGAAAATAATGCCGCCACCGCCACCAACCCCATCACCACACTCAGGCCGGGATGCGCCGTGACAATATTTCCCTCAGCCTCGGCATCGGCAGCCTGCAAACGAAATTCCGGCTCTGGTGCCACAGGAGTTTGCCGAGCCGGAATTCGCTGCGCATAGTCGAGGGTCCCGCTGACCGTTCGGTTCCGAGTTCCGGCTGACGTTCCGACAGGAGTTCGGACCGGGTTATTGTCGAGATCAGCCTCGGCAGATTCGCGCGCCCATTCCTCGGTCCTTGGTCCGGTCTTTTCTTCGATCTTTACTTCGGTGTTCGCTTCGGTCTTTGCTTCGGTCTTCGATTCGGTCTCCGCGTCGACTTCCGCCCGCACCGGTTCAGCGGCCAGCAGATCGTCCGCCACATCGGCCAGCCAGTGAAACCTGCGATCCTGATCTTCGGGCCGGAGCGCGCTCAGAATCAGCTCCGCGAATAGATTGAGGCAGCGAACGTCGTCGTCCGTGAAAGACCACGCGGCGGTCGAGAAGACTTGCACCACGCCCACACGCTGGCTGCTCCCGCACAAGGGAACGAGCACGGTGGCACGCGCGCCGATTGTCTGCGACACGTCCAGGTCAGCCCGCGAATCAGTGAGCAAATCGTCGCAGCGAATCGATTTGCCGGTCGCCAGACATTCGCGCAGAAGCTCCGACTCGCCGTTCAAGTCAAGACCGCGGGGAATCAGCAGCGATCCAGCCGAGGCACGGCAGGCCATCTCCAGCCGGACATTCGAACGAACACCGAAGCGAACGTTCGAGCTCAAGCCCGAACCGGCACCCGGCGCATGCGCCAAAGCGACCATTACGGCATCGGCGCGCGTGAGGGCTTGCACTCGCTCGCAGATCAGTTGCAGCACTTCATCCAGAAAAAATTGTTCGGTTTGAAACAGGTCCCAATCGGGGTGCGCTCTCGCCGTGAGATGGTGGCGCCGGATCTGCTCATGCAACTCCGAGAACGCGAGCAGCGCGCTGAAACCCTCTTGCCGCCCGATCGATTCGAGAACGCGATTGCCCACCACAAGCGGCAGGCTCGCATCCGCGAGCGGTTCTTCACGGTCTACTGGAATCGAAGTGGCACTCATCGCTTATACAACCACGGCTTATGCAACCACGGCTCATGCAACCGCGGCTTATCAAACACGTTTAGAAGCGCGAAACACGGCCTGGGCTTATCGTATGCGCGCGTCGTGGGGCCATTCATTGCCGGTCTTGGTTCGCGAAGCTGCTGCGTTCACGGATCGGCTCCGCAATCGGCACTCTATCCAAAAACGGGATAGTCCGCACCAGTCCAGCCTAATAGTCTTTAGGCGGGTATCGCAATGTCCTTTGGTACACGTACGATTGCGGCAGCCGCGCGGCAAGTTCCAAATCGGGCGAGGCTCTTGGGCGTCCCATCTACCCCATGCCCTCAAGAGTTTGCCATGCACCCTGATAAGTCCTACTCTGAGCAAAGGGACGGCAAGGAGCAAACAGGGTGTCAACCGACGTGATCAACGCGGATATGGACGAAAAGCCGCCTAAATCCGGCTGGTTCTGGCCTTTCGGAGTGGTCGCCACCGGCGTGGCCGGGGCGCTTTTGCTAGCCTTTCGCGGCTGTTGGCATCGCAGCATGAGCTGGCCGGTCCGCGCCCAGGGCCAGTGCTACCAGGTCTGCCTGTCCTGCGGCGTCAAGCGGTTGTTCGATGAAAAACGCTTCTGCTCGTACGGCCCGTTCCGCTACGATTTGACTGAGTTGATCGCCTGGGCCAATGCTCACCAGCCCGAGCCTTTTGCCGATCAGCACACTCATAGGCCCGCGTCGTAGGGCCGAATTAGACGGGCATTACAAAAGACCGAAGTTACGAAAAGCATCACGCCCCAACCATCTGCGCCTGGCTTTTGTACCACTCAACCGTGCGCTTCAGCCCGTCTTCAAAATTCACCAGAACTTTATAACCCAGATGCTTCTGCGCCATCGTGATGTCGGCCAGTGAATGTTTGATATCGCCGCTGCGCTCCGGCGCGTACTTCACTTTTCCGGTAAACCCGGTCAGCTTCTTCAGGGCGTCGAAGGTCTCATTCAACGTGATGCGGCGGCCGGTCGCGCAGTTGAAGACGCGCCCCGCGCACTCCGCCGCCGGAGCGGTGCAGGCCAGCAGGTTCGCCGAAACCGCGTTGTCGATGAAGGTAAAATCGCGGCTGGTGTCGCCATCGCCAAAAATAGTAGGCTGCTCTCCCCTCAGCATCTGCATGCTGAACTTCGCCAGCACGCCCGAATAGGGCGACGATGGATCCTGCCGCGGCCCAAAGATATTGAAGTAACGCAGGCAGACGGTCTCAAGCCCGTAGCAGCGGAAAAATGAAATCATGTACAGCTCGCTGGCCAGCTTGGCCACCGCGTAAGGCGAGATCGGATTCGGCGCCATCGCCTCATATTTCGGCAGCGTCGGCGTATCGCCGTATGCCGACGACGACGCGGCATAGACCACGCGCCTCACCTTTGCATCGCGCGCGGCCACCAGCAGGTTCACCGTTCCATCGACATTGGCGCGGTTGCTGCCGAGCGGGTCGACTACCGACTTCGGCACCGACGGAATCGCCGCCTGGTGCAGCACATAATCGACGCCCTCGCACGCGCTGCGCATGGCATCGAGGTCGAGCAGATCGGCTTCGCGAAAGTCCATCCGGCCCAAAACTTCGCTGAGATTCTCGCGCCGTCCGGTGGCAAAGTTATCGACCCCGCGAACTTCATTTCCCTGGTCAAGCAACGAGCGCACCAGAGACGACCCAATAAAGCCGGCAGCGCCGGTCACTAAATATTTAGCCATAGACTTTTATGATAACGCCATGCGGCGGGCGCGCGCCGGGCGGCGCACGGTAACCACGGTAACGGATGGCGGATCGGTGGGCTCGCAAATGAATCTCGTCAATCACCCAACGGGCCGCCCGCTCTTATAACCAGGCGGGATATCAGAGGTGGCGACCCGTTCGGCGACTTGGAACATCCTCATCGCGTGCAATACCGGCGCGCTTCAAAAATCGTTACCTCGAGCGCCACTCGGGACGAAGAATCGCTCTCTTTTCCGCCGAGGCCGCCAGGATCTGTTTGACGTGCAGCTGCTGCGTAGGCGCAAGTTTCGAAAAACACATTCCCATTCCCAGCGACGGATACGAAGCGCGCACCGTGGCTCCGGCCAGCACCCGCACACCTTCCGATTCCAATTCCAGGCTGACCTGCGTGTTGACCGGAAACGTACTTGCCATTTCCACATAGCAGCCGTTCAGGCTGATGTCTTTTAGCGTTCCCCACAACCGCACGTCGCTGTCGTCGACACGAAGCTCGACGCTGCCCGCACACCCGTAACGCCGGTGGCGCCGCCGCTCGATCGGGAGTTCCGAGGGAGCGGCTGCACGTGTCTCGGACGGCATTCCAAGCGCTTCCGCCGTGTGCTTTCTCAATTGTCGAAGATAGGCCGTTCCCGTCAGCGCGCTCTGCGGTCGCTCCTCGGCCATCTCCGAATCTTCGATAATGACGTTCGGATCCATCTCTCCTCCAGCAGGACAGCCCTCTACATTGTGGTATCGGAGAAGTAGCGGCTGGACTTTAGGAGCTCTGCCGGCCAACAAAGTTTTCGCACGCCACGCGAATCCGCTCCCACAGCTCTTCCCTGCCAGCCCCGGTTTTGGAGGAGAAAGGCACAACCGTGACATCGGGATAATCGCTGGCCAGCTGGCGCATCGTACGCGCCAGTTCGTTGCCCGACATTCGATCGCACTTGGTTGCGACCACCAGATGCGGCCGTCCGCGCGACGCCAGAAATTGCAGCAGCTGCCGGTCACTCTCCTGGGCGGGAACATTAGCGTCAACCAGCGCCAGGCAGAGCGCCAGACTCGCGCGTTCAAGCAAATAGGGGTCGACGAATCCCGCCCAATCCTCGGAGATCGTACGCGAAATTTTCGCGAACCCATAGCCCGGCAGGTCGGTGAACAGCAACTCCGGTTTCGGTTGGCCGGCGCGGCGAATCTCAAAGAAGTTAATGCTGCGCGTGCGCCCCGGAGTCGAACTGGTGCGCGCTAGCTTTTTGCCGACCAGCGTATTGATCACGCTCGATTTGCCGACATTCGAACGTCCCAGAAAAGCGATCTCCGGCAAACCGGGCAGGGGAAAGTGCGCCACATCGCTCGCCGAAAGCATGTATCGCGACAAAACCCGCATGGTCACAGTGTCCAGTGTTTGGATGGCAATTGGCAAGGCTTCGGCAAAGAAATCGGACGCCAGAAGATTTTGTGAGGTTTGTGACAGCCAAAGCGAACGCCTACAGACCCAGCGGCCGCTTGTTCTCCACGTGAACATCCTTGATCGGATGCATCCGATGCCAGAGTGCGAGGCCTCCGGCAATCACCAGGCCAATCAACACTCTGACGAGAAAGAACAGCCAGTAACCGGGAAGAGCGACCAGCAGGATGACAACAACGGCGGCGGCAAAAAGAGCGGCAGAGCCTCGCAGGCCAAAACTGAGACGTGGATGCGACATGCTCGTATTATTTTAAAGCCAGAGCCGTCAAGAGAAAATGCGCGAGGGGAAAGTACGGGAGCGACCGGAGTTGGTCCTGGCAGCGACTATTGGCGGGCCGTCGGAATATCGCTGGCCGGAGATGTTGGCGGCGCAATCGCCGGAATGCCGTCCGCATCCGGAGTCATTGCCGGCAGCGGGCCTTCCAGCGCAACCGCCAGAACCTGGTCCATGGTTTCGACAAAATGCAGCTTCATCGCCGTACGCAGGTTCTCGGGAACCTCGGCCAGATCTTTTTCGTTTTCCTTGGGCAGAATCACTTCGAACAGGCCGGCGCGGTGAGCGGCGAGAAGTTTTTCTTTCAACCCGCCGATCGGCAGAACCTTGCCCCGAAGCGTGATCTCTCCGGTCATGGCGATGTCGCGCCGCACCGGAATGCGGCTTAGAGCGCTGGCAATCGCGGTGGCAATTGTGATGCCCGCCGACGGTCCGTCTTTCGGTATCGCGCCTTCGGGCACGTGCACATGGATATCGACGCTGCGGTAGAAGTCGCGGGGCAACCCAAGACGCTGCCAGCGCGAACGGATGTAGGTGATCGCCGCCTGCGCCGATTCCTGCATCACGTCGCCGAGCTTGCCGGTGAGAATCGGCTTGCCGCCCTTGCCTTCGACCACGGTCACTTCCGTCGAAAGAATCGAGCCGCCGACCTCCGTCCATGCAAGGCCCGTCACCAGGCCGATCTCGCTCTTTTCGTGCGCCAGCGTGTCGCGGAATTTGGTGACGCCCAGAAATTCCTCGAGCTTGTTCCCGTCGATGGCGATCGAATATTCCAAGCCTTCTTTCACGACTCTGCGCGCCACTTTGCGGCACACGTTGCCGATCTCGCGCTCCAGGTTGCGGACACCCGCCTCGCGCGTGTAGCCGCGAATAATTTCCCGGATCGCGTCGTCCGAGAACTGAATGTTCTTGTCGGTCAGCCCGGCCTGCAAAAGCTGCTTCTTCACCAGAAATTGCTTCGCGATTTCGACTTTCTCCGGCTCCGTGTAACCATGCAGCCGCAAAACTTCCATACGGTCTTGCAAGGCCGGGGGAATGGTGTGCATCACATTCGCCGTCGCCACAAAAAAGACCTGCGACAGGTCGTATTCGACGTCCAGATAATGATCGACGAACATGAAGTTCTGCTCAGGGTCGAGCACTTCAAGCAGCGCGGCTGATGGATCGCCGCGGAAATCCATCGACATTTTGTCGACTTCGTCGAGCATGAAGACCGGGTTCTTGGTGCCCGCCTTCTTCATCATCTGGATAATCTGGCCCGGCAGCGCTCCGATGTACGTCCGCCGGTGGCCACGAATCTCCGCCTCATCGCGAACTCCGCCGAGCGACATGCGCACGAACTTGCGCCCCGTCGCCTTGGCAATCGACATGCCGAGCGAAGTTTTGCCCACGCCGGGAGGCCCGACAAAACACAAAATCGATCCCTTGGGATTTTTGACGAGCTGGCGCACCGCCAGAAATTCGAGGATGCGCTCTTTGATCTTCTCCAGACCGTAATGATCTTCGTTCAGCGTCTTCTCGGCGCGCGTGATGTTGCGGATTTCCTTCGACCGCTTCTTCCACGGCACGGCCAGCAGCCAGTCGAGATAATTGCGGGAGACCGTCGATTCCGCCGACATCGGAGGCATCGCTTCCAGCTTCTTCAACTCCTGGATCGCCTTGTCGCGAACGTCCTTCGGCATTCCGGCGGCTTCGACTTTTTTCTTCAGCTCGTCGAATT
>JBAWAI010000567.1:0-9593 GCA_049589215.1 Terriglobales bacterium
CCGTACCCACTTCGCGAGCCACGCGAGTTACTTCGCCGGCGAAGCGGTTGAGTTGATCCACCATTGTGTTGAGCGTTTCCTTGAGCTGCAAAATCTCGCCGCGCACATCGACGGTGATCTTTCGCGAAAGGTCGCCGCTGGCGATGGCCGTCGCCACTTCGGCAATGTTTCGCACCTGTCCCGTCAGGTTGCTGGCCATGAAGTTCACGTTATCGGTGAGATCTTTCCATGTGCCGCCGACGCCGGGCACCTGTGCCTGGCCACCGAGTTTGCCTTCGGTACCAACTTCGCGCGCCACGCGCGTCACCTCGCCGGCGAACGCGTTGAGCTGGTCCACCATCGTGTTGATAGTGTCCTTGAGTTCGAGAATTTCACCTTTCACGTCGACCGTGATCTTTCGCGACAAGTCGCCGCGAGCCACAGCCGTCGTCACCTCGGCGATGTTTCGAACCTGCGCCGTGAGGTTTCCGGCCATCGCGTTGACCGAGTCAGTGAGATCCTTCCACGTGCCGGCAACTCCCGGCACTACGGCTTGGCCGCCGAGTTTGCCGTCAGTGCCGACTTCGCGGGCCACGCGCGTCACTTCGGAAGCGAACGAGCGCAGCTGATCAACCATCGTGTTAATGGCTTCTTTGAGCTGCAAAATTTCGCCGCGCACATCGACCGTGATCTTCCGCGACAAATCGCCACTGGCCACCGCGGTCGCTACTTCCGCGATGTTGCGCACCTGGCCAGTAAGATTGCTGGCCATCGAGTTGACCGAGTCGGTCAGATCTTTCCAGGTTCCGGCCACACCGGGCACCTGCGCCTGGCCGCCGAGTTTGCCGTCAGTGCCGACTTCTCGGGCCACGCGCGTAACTTCGGCAGTGAAGATGCCGAGTTGCTGAATCATCGTATTGACGATCTCGGCTGATCGCAGGAACTCGCCTTCCAATGGCCGTCCGTCGACTTCCAGTCGCACCGTCTGCGTGAGGTTGCCCTGGGCCACGGCTGAAATCGCGCGCGTAACTTCTGTCGTCGGGCGGAGCAGGTCTTCAACCAGCGTGTTCACGGAGGACTCCATGTCGCCCCACGCTCCGCGAGACTCATAAAACCGCGCCCGTTCCCGCGTCTTACCCTGCTTGCCGACGACCTGGCCGAGCCGCTTAAGTTCCAGCGCCATCTTCTGATCGGCGGCGGCAATGTCGTTGAAGGTATCGGCGATCTTGCCCGCTATCCCGACCCACGAGCCAGGGAGGCGCACCGAGAAGTCGCCGTTGCTGAGAGTTTGCAGGCTGGCCAGAATGGCCACAAGGTCGGGTGACGCCTCGGAATGTCCGTTATTTTTTGCGTTTGAGCTCGGTTCGCTGGCACCTTGCTCACTGACCAGTAATGTCCCGCCGTTCGCGTTGGCGGTCGCAGCGGCGCGGTTCTTTCTCATCTTCTCCCCCAAAAGGAGCCGTGCGGAAGGGGCGCAGCCCATCCAGGTTGCTCGTCATTTTTCGATCCACTTCGTTTTGTGACGTGAACAGGACTCGACGCTTTTGAGGCGGTCGACTGAACACGCGTCGTCTGGTCATGGCGCAAACCATAACGGCCGGAGTGTTCCACAGTGAGATGGATACCAGAAAAGAATCAGGAAGGCTCTACAGTGTTTTCTGTAGGTGGGGCAAAAGCGGGGCTAGTTTGGCTACATTGCCGCAGTTGTGGTGTTACGTCGGTACTTAGGTCCAGCCTCTCGCCTGAAGTGTTCGGCTAACGAATGATCGGCCCTCATGCGCTGCTTCGATGGCAGGTAATAGGTCCAGGCCCGCGTCCGATTTAACCACATACCCATACGCGCCATTCCGCAACGCATCTTTCGCCAGCGGTATCGATATATGCTGGCTCACAAAGATGATCCGCGAATCCGGCGACACCGTCCGAATGCCCGGAGCGACTTCAATGCCGCTCATGTCGGGCAGGCTGATATCGAGGAGGACAATATCGGGACGCAATTCTTCGACTTTTTTTAGTGCTTCCTTGCCTTCCGCAGCTTCGGCTACGACTTCAAGGTTGGGATCCGCGCGCAGAACCGACCGCAACGCTCGCCGCGCAACCTCGTGATCATCGACGAGCACGATTCGAATCGGAGGCATCACCCTTCCCCGCAAAGCATGGCATTTTCAACGTTAGTCACTATATTCGGCGCTTTGAAATTTGCCATAGGGTCATTACCGCAGATGACGGGCGAATGGTACACCAATTTCACCGGTTCGCAAAGTATGGCCGTAACCACGTTGCTGCGCTTGAAAACTGAGGCACTACAGCCATTGGACGGCGGCGCAGTTGAATTGGTTTGAAAGGGCACGGATTCAGCCGTGCCGTAAGCTGTGATCTTGACGCGGCAAGGCCAATCCCGGCTCATGAATTACCCTGTCAAATCGCGCATCGCGCATGCGAAACTGTTCTCGCATGAAAGTCATTGCCGTGATTCCTGCGCGCCTCGCTTCGACGCGCCTGCCCCGCAAAATGCTGCGCGAGATCGCCGGCGTGCCTCTTCTCGCCTGGGTTTATCGCGGGGTCCAGCGTTCGCCCCTGCTCGAAGACGTGATCGTTGCCACTGATTCGGAAGAAATTCGGCTGTTCTGCGAGCAGCACCAATTCCACGTGCGCATGACCTCGCCGGCACACCGCTCTGGAACCGAACGCGTTCATGAGGTCGCCGGCGCCGTTTCCGCGGACGTCTACCTCAACGTTCAGGGCGATGAACCGCTGACTCGGCCCGAGCACATCGAAAGCCTCATCGCGGTCATGAGCAATGAGAACGCCCAGGTGGGCACGCTGAAAACTCCCGCCGCCGAGGTAGATATCAACAACCCCAGCGCGGTCAAAGTTGTCACCGATAGCGCAGGGCGCGCTCTCTACTTTTCGCGCGCCACCATCCCCTACGACCGCGATGGCCTGCGGCCGCCATACCTCAAACATTTGGGATTCTATGCATACCGCAAAGCGGCGCTCGACAAATTTGTAGGCTGGCCCGAGTCATCCCTCGAGCGCAGTGAGCGGCTCGAGCAATTGCGCTTCCTCGAAAACGGGATTCCGATCTACGTAGCGGAAACGCCCTTCGATACTGTGGGAGTGGATACGGAAGAAGATCTTCGTCGCGTCGAAGAAATTCTGCGGAAGCGGTGAGGTTTCCGCAATCTGACTTACATCTGCAATTTCCTAGTGCGCCCTCGCCCAACCCTCGGCGGCGGCCACTCGCTTGGCGATTGCGGGATGCGAATGGAACAACCATTCAACCCAGCGCGAAGGAGTTTTTTCGGCAAGATTCTGCTCGGCAAGTTTGTTCATCGACGAAATGAAAGGCTCCACGCTGGCGACCGACTCGAAACAGTAGCGATCAGCCTGCCGCTCATTGAAGCGCGAGTATGCATTGAGCGCGGGCATGAGAAGCAACGACAACACCGTTGAAACGAGAATAAGCAAAGGAAGATTCGCGAAGTCCGACATCGTCTCGAACAGGTTGCGCCGCTCGACGGCGTAGTGCAGGACGGCGTTCGCCAGCCAGAAGCCCAACAGCGTAATCCCCGCCTGCACGAAAATGCTTTTCAGAATATGCCGGTGCACGTGGTGACCCAGTTCGTGGGCCAACACTGCCTCGATCTCATCGTCGGAATAATGATCGAGCAGAGTGTCGGCCAGAATGATCCTGCGCGTGGCGCCGAGTCCGGTAAGCGCAGCATTCGCCTTCTTGCTCTTTTCCGAAAGATTCCATTTATAGACGCCACGCACGCGCGTTCCCGCTCGCTCGCTCAACACAATCAGGCGGCGCTTCAGCTCTTCGTTGTCAAGCGGCTCGAACTTGTAGAAAACCGGAAACAGGATGACCGGAGCCAACTGCGCAAACAGTACGAACAACCCCATGAACACGGCCCAGGCAATCAGCCACCAATATTGCGGATTCAGGCGAAGCAAAAAATAAATCAACTCGACTACCACCGTCGCCAGCACCACCGAGACCAGCAGGCCCTTGGTCTCATCCCACAGCCAGGAACGAAGCCGCTGGTTCGAAAGATGGAAGCGGTGTTCCAGGCGGAACCCGTAAAGCTCCAATGGCAGCCCAATCGCCTTGCTGATCAGCATCAGCATGAGCACGTAAAGAAAAACGGCGAAGGTATAATTCTGCGCTCCGCCACGATACGCCCAGTCGCGCAAAGTGCCCGTCCAGCCGGTCGCAAGCAGCCCTACGAGCAGACCGAAGCCGACCGCAAAATCGGTCACGCCGAGCCAGCGTTTAATCCGATTGTAGCGGCGCGACTCTGCCGAATCGGCTGAATGCACCGGTTGCGCTATGGTTTCCGTGGCGCCCATGACCCCTGAGGTGTTCTCATTATCTTATCGTGTTTGCGCGCGTGCCAGACGCGAAAGTAGCGTATCCATGCGGGCGTTGATTGCAACAGAGGAACCGGCGGTCGTCCGCCAGCCCGCGGAGCGCCATGCCTCTATCCCTGCATAACAAAGCGCTCGGCACTGTCCAGAATCTCCGTGACCAGATCGGGAGTGGCCGCCTCAACGTAAACCCGCAACAGTCGCTCGGTTCCCGAGGCCCGGAACAATACCCACGGGTCCGCGCCGTTGCCATTCTTCGGAGCATCCAGATAAAGTTTGACGCCGTCGCGATTCTGCTTGTCCAGAACCGCGTGCCGGCCGATCCGCGTCGTCGCCGGATCACCTGCGCGCCGCACGGCTCCATTTTTTAATTCATCGGAGATGTGCAGATCGCGCCGCCCATAATAATGTGGGCCGTATTCGCGTTGCAGATCGGCAACCAATTGCCCCAGCGGCTTGCCTTCGTCGGCCATCACATTCGCGAGCAGCAGAGCATTGAGGATGCCGTCCCGCTCCGGCAGAAAACGCCCGTATCCGATCCCCCCGGATTCTTCCCCGGCAATCAGAATTTCCCGTTCCATCATCAGATCCGCGGCATACTTGAATCCAATCGAGACCTCGTGCAACTTGCGGCCATAGCGGGCGGCGATGCGATCGAGCATGCCCGTGGTGTTGAATGCACGGACCACATCGCCCGGCCACTTTTTGCGCACCAGCAGCCAGTTCAACAGCACGGCAAAACATTTGTGCGCATCGACAAAGCTGCCGTCTTCCGCCACCGCGCCAATGCGGTCGGCATCGCCGTCGGTCGCGAGGCCTGCATGGCATTTTTCTTTGACGACCGTCTCCTGCAACAGCGCCACGTGCGGCACGATCGGTTCCGGGTTGATGCCGGGGAAAAGCGGATTCACTTCCTGCCGAATCGCCACATACGAAATTCCGTTCTTGTCGAAAATTCCCGGCAGCACGCCGCGTCCCGAGCCATACATCGAGTCAATCGCAAACTTGAAATTCGCCTTGCGGATAACGGCCAAATCCGCAAACTCGCAGACTCCTTCGACGTAGGCCGCTTTCAGATCGACTTCTTCCACCTGCGCCGCTCGTCCGCCCGGCATGGCGCCGGCCGCGAGTTCCTCCTCGATTGCCTTCATGATGGCGGGCGTGGCCGAGCCGCCAAACTTGGCTTTGAACTTCACCCCATTCCAGTTCCACGGATTGTGGCTCGACGTGACCATCACGCCGCCGGCCGCACCCAGCTTTTTCACGTTGTAGGAAACTGCCGGCGTAGGAACGTAGTCATTGGACAGCCGTACCGGAATGCCCGCCCCGGCCACAATCTCCGCAACGATCCGTGCCACCGAATCGGACAGAAACCTTGTGTCATAGCCAACAATCACACCGCGCGTGGGATCTTCATGTTTGAGAACGTAGGAAGCGATGGCGCCGGCAACGCGGCGGACATTCGCGAAAGTAAAATCGTCCGCAATAAGGCCGCGCCAGCCGTCGGTTCCAAATTTGATGTCGGTCATGGTTTCGTATTCAGTCGCCGGTCGTCAGTCGGCTGTCGTTCGCGATGCGTCAGTAATTCGATCGTCGCCTTACGAACCGGCGGTTCCATCTCGTGAATGCGGCCGATAACGTGGGCTCGCCAACGACCGAAGACGAACGACCAACGACTGTCGTCACACCAACTTTTTCAGCTCTTTCTCGTCCAGATGCTTCACCACTTTGCCCACATCCTGCGATTGCTCGAGCGTGGTGATAAGCAATGCATCTTCAGTAACAACGACCACCAGATTATTGACGCCCACGGTCGCCACAAATTTGCCCGGCGCATGCACAAAATTATTTTCTGAGTTCAAGGAAAAGCTGAAGGCAGAGTTCGTGGCAGAGTTCAAGCTAAAGCTCCCGGCCGCAGTTCGCTTGCCAGGCGCACCTTTTACCGTGTGGTGCTCGTGCAGCGCGGTCCACGAGCCGAGATCGTTCCAGCCGAAATCGGAGGGCAGACAGAAGATGCGCGATGCGCTTTCCCCTTTCACAGAGCGCGGTTCGAGGATCGCATAGTCAACGCTGATGTTTTCGCACTGAGGATAGAGCCTGCGAAACGTGCTGGCGAATTTGCGGGTGCAATAGGCGGCGGCTATCTTTTCCAAAATCGCTGCCGTCTTTGGCAGGTGTTCGCGCAGCGCGGCGGCGACCGTATCGGCGCGCCATAAAAACATTCCGCTGTTCCAGAAATAATTGCCCGCCTCGACAAATTTCCGCGCCCGCGCGATATCCGGCTTTTCGGTAAAACGCCGCACGCGAACGGAGCCATCGCTCGCTGCTTCATGTGGCAGAGCTTCGCCTGCTTCAATGTATCCATAGCCTGTTTCGGGCCGCGTCGGCCTGATCCCGAGCACCACAATGTTGTCGCCCGCGGCCGCGAGAGCGATCCCACGATTCAACGTCGCCCGAAATTTTTCCGGCTCGGCGATCACGTGATCGGAGGGAAACATCCCCAGTACCGCCTCGGGATCATGGCGCAGCAGCAAGAACGCCGCGAGGCCAATGGCAGGAGCGGTATTTCGCCCGGCGGGCTCGGCGATAACCTGCCGCGGCGAAAGCTTCGGAAGCTGCCGCAGAATCGCCAGCCGCAGATCATCATTTGTAATAACCCAACAGCTCTTCGCCGGCGCGAGCGGCAACAGCCGCGCCAGCGTCTGTTGAATCATGGTCTGCTTGCCGTCGAGTGCGAGCAGTTGCTTGGCTCGCCGCTTTCGGCTCAGCGGCCAAAAACGCGTGCCCCGACCGCCGGCCAGGATTACAGGATAGAAATGTGGATGCGGCTTCACGGGCACTCAAAGCCTATCATCTTGCGGCGAAAAGCTTAAACCACGCAGCAGATGGGGTTCCGGGGGATTCCCGCTTTCGCAATGCACGTCTGTTTCTTTGCGGTGAATGATTCTAAAGGCGGGTCGTCGGCTCCGGCACCGCCGTGCCCGGCACATACGCTTTCAGAAACTCGACCGCCCATTGCGGACGCACCGTGAACTCGCCCAGGGTCGCGGGAATGATCACCGCATCTCCTTTGGCGAGCGTGACCGGAGCCCGTCCCGCAACTTCCACGATCCCGCAGCCCTCGAGAGCGACAAGGATCTGCACTGAGTCCGACTCTTTGCTCGATGCGCCCGCATTTATCTCACCGCGCGTGGAAAACTCGTGCGGCTCCTTTAGTTCAAATAGATCGACGGCAAAGTAAGGTGCCGCAATCATCGGCGACAACCGGCTCTTGCCGCCATCCAGCGCTGCCGGAGCGGGCCGCACAACCTTGCCCGAAGCCACTTGCTCTTTGATGGACGCGAGTCCGCGTTCCAGGTGCAAAGGCCGCGGCCGCCCGTAGTCATACAGTCGATAGGTTGTGTCAGACTGCTGCTGCGTTTCGACAATCACCGCGCCCGGCCCCAGCGTGTGTACCGTGCCGCCGGCCACATAAATCATTTCGCTCTGATAAACATTCACCCAATTCAGCAATTCTTCCGCGCGCATCTCGTGAATCGCCTGCTCGAATTGCGCGCGCGTGACGCCCGCTTTCAAGCCCAGCGCAATCTCCGCGCCCGGACGCGCATGCGCCACATACCAGCATTCAGTTTTGCCCCACGGTTCGCCGAAGCGCTGAGCGGTCGCATTATCGGGATGCACCTGCACGGAAAGCTTCTCCTCGGGGAAGAGGAACTTGAGCAACAACGGAAAGCGCGCGGCATCGGGTGCCGCCGCGCCCACGAGGGCGGGCCCAAATTCTTTGCTCAAGTCCGCCAGCGTGCGCCGCGCAAGCGCTCCATTTGAAACCAGACAATTGTCGCCGGTTAGCCAGGCCTCGCCGATTTTTTCGTTGAACTTGTGATTGGGATAGATGGGCGCGAGATCAAGCGTTCCCCACGGACGCGGGTCAAACATCGGCGACATGAGCAGCGGGTAGAGTTGGGTCATGGGCACAACTTAGAAACTTAAATCAGGCGCAGGGATGAGGAACTATCGGCCGCGGTGATGCCTCTTCTGGTTTTCTATGCGCTCCAAAGATCCCAGTTTGAACATTACTATGATGAATAGGGTGCCGAACAGAATTGCGACTGGCCCAAAAACCAAACCCCTCCACCAATTGTGATACACGAAACCAACGTGCCACAGCGAAACGACACCAAACCCAACGACCATAAGGCCGATGACGACGAAGATGGCGCGATTGAATGGATGACTTAGGTCCGAACTGAACATTTCGGGATCCGCGGAGGCCTAGAGTTCAGCGAAATACTTCCGCATTCTCTCCAGCGCCTTATCCAGATTCTCCATCGTCGTCGCATATGAGAACCGCACGTGCTCAGTCGTGCCAAAACCTTCGCCCGCGACGGTTGCCACGTGTGCCTTGTGCAACAGGCCATACGCAACGTCGGCGCCGCAGGTAATTCCGCTCTTGCCGAAGAAAGCCGACACATTGGGATATGCGTAGAACGCGCCCTCAGGATTCGTGCACCTCACGCCGGGAATCGATTGCAGCCCCGCGACAATGTGATCGCGCAGCCGGATATATTCCGCGCGCATGTCAGCCACGCACTGCTGTGAGCCGGATAAGGCCGCCACCGCTGCCTTCTGCACGATCGACGCAGGATTCGACGTCTGCTGGCTCTGCAGCTTCTGCATCGCGCCGACCACGGTCGCCGGGCCGAGAGTGTATCCCAGTCGCCAGCCGGTCATGGCGTAAGTTTTCGACAGCGACCCGATCACCAGAAACTGATCGCGATAATCGTTCAACGATCCCACCGAGAAGTTCTTGCCCGTGTAATTCAAATACACATAGCACTCGTCGGAGATCACCCAGATGCCGCGTTCATGCGCGAGTCGCACGACTTGGGTCATGTCTTCCGGGCTCATCACCGCGCCCGATGGATTCGACGGCGAATTCAAAATGATGAGCTTCGTCTTCGGTGTGACCAGCCGCGCCACCATCTGCGCGGTCACGCGAAAGCCCTGCGCTTCGTCGGCCTTGAGCAGCACGCACTTGCCGCCGACATAATTGACCATGTCTTTGAAAGAAACCCAATAGGGCACCGGCAGAATCACTTCGTCTCTGTGATCGACCAGCACGGAAATTGCATTGAAGAGCGCGTGCTTGCCGCCCACGGAAGCGCACGTCTCCTCGCGCTTGTAAGCCGATCCAAAATCGGTCGCGTGGCGCTTGATGATCGCGTCTTTCAGTTCTGTCG
>JBAWAI010000568.1:0-5608 GCA_049589215.1 Terriglobales bacterium
CCACAATCACCGCGTCAAACTGGTCGCTCGCGTAGCCAGCGGAAACCGTCCAGCCCTCATCCTGCGGAAACACGGATTGCGCAGGCGAAGAGATGCGCAGCGCCGCCGGATCAATTCGCGCCACCAGCGCGTCCACCATCTGCTGCATGCCATTCTTGAGCGAAGTAAACAGCGGACGCGCCGGGCCCTTTGCGGCCGCCAATTTTTTTCGCGCCGCCAACATCCCGCGCCCCAGGCTCCCGTGCGCCGCCTCCATGTCGGCAAAGCGCGCCAGCACCGCTCGCACGCTGAGCTGCGAAGCTTCACCCCCGTAAACGCCCGAGAGCAGCGGATCGGCCAGCAAGTCAACCATCTCCGGCCCGTAATGCCGCTCCACCATCCGCGCCACCGTCTCATCGCCCTCCGCTTTGTGCGGAGGATGAAACCATTCGGCGGCCATCCGTAATTTTGTTCGCACTGAAAATAACGGCGACATCACGGTCGGAAGAATTTTGGTGGGCACCATGAACATGAGCCCGTCCGGCATCACCACAAGTTTGTCGCGGCCATTTTTGCGGACGACGATGTAAGTCTTGCGCTCGGCGTCGTTCGACCCGACCATCTGATCGCCCAAGCCGATCTCGCGGCAAAGGTCCGCCGCCCACGGTTTTTCGCTGATGAAAGAATCCGCCCCCGCTTCGACGAGGCATCCATCCACATGATCGGTAAGCAGCACGCCGCCCAGTCGAGCCGCGCCTTCGAACAACACATACTCAATCGGCGCGCCCGCCGCGCGTTTCTCTTCGAGCGTGAACGCAGCCGAAAGGCCGGAGATTCCGCCGCCGACAATGGCGATGCGTGACATGAAGGCCGCTCTTAGCTCTTAGCTTTTGATTCCTGACTCTTAGATTCCAGCGCTTCGATTCGGCTTTGCACGAGCGCGGCCAGCGCCGCAGTCAACGTCTTCGATCCATTCAACGACTCGGCCCGCCACAGCCGCATGCCTTCCTTTTCCGCAAACTGTTTGAAGAAAATGTCGATGTCATAGAGCACTTCCACGTGATCGCACAAAAACCCCACCGGCTGAATAAAGGCCCCGCGATGCCCCTTGGCCTTCAGGCCCAGAATTGTTTCTTCCACCGTCGGCCCAATCCACGCGCCTCCCGACATGCCCTGGCTTTGAAATGCAAAGCTCCACTCATCGCCGCCGAGGCCCGCTTCCCCCGCGACCAGCGCCGCCGTTTCTTTTGACTGCGCCTCGTAGGGGTCGCCGTCGGCAATCGTGCGCGCGGGCACGCTGTGCGCCGTAAATATCACGGGGAGTTTTGCGCCGTGCTCCGCATTTGCGCGTTCGAGCCCCGCGCGAAGTTTTCCCGCAAAGGCGACAGTCAGCAAATGCTGGTCATGCCACTCCTCGACAAAATCAAGGGTGAATGACACAGCATCCTCGGCGGTTACAGCCTGGCGGTAGAGCCCGACGCTGGTGCGCGAATTCTGCGGCGCCAGGCAGACCGCGATCACGCGCTCAAACTTTTGCGCCGCAATCGCCTTCACCGCGTCGGCAATAAAAGGCTTCCAGTTGCGCATGCCAACAAAGACAGGCAGGTCGAGCGCCTGCGCAAGCTGATCCGCCTGCCGAAGAGTCCAGCAAGCCAGCGGCGAATAACCAATCAACGAATAACGATGCCGGATCTCTTCAATCACATTCGGCGGCATCGCCCGGCCGCCGGTAACATAGCGCAGAAATTCAGGTATTTGATCCGGATTCTCCGGGCTTCCGTGAGCCAGCAGCAGCACGGCGGTTTTTGAAGCCTCATGCGACGCTGCCCCGAACGCCCCACCCTCCGTCTTCGCAGGCGAAAACGAACGAATCCCATTCGCGCAGTAGCAATTCACCGTAAGGCCCAATGGACATGAGGTCATTTCTTTTTCCCCGCTTCGACCTCAAGCGCCTTAGCCGCGACTGATCCAGCCACGCCTGGTTCAACCGTGCCTGGTTCAATCACCGATGCCTTCAACTCCGCCGACCGCTCCCGCACAAAATCGCAAAGTGCCTTCACATTCTCCACCGGCGTCTCCGGCAAAATGCCGTGCCCAAGATTAAAAATATGTCCCGCTCGTCCGCCCGCCTGCCGCAAAACATCTTCGGCGCGCGTCTTAACTTCCTTCCACTCCGCAAAAAGCAGCACCGGATCAAGATTTCCCTGCACCGCTCCGCGATAGCCCAAACTTTTCCAACCCTCTTCCAGCGGAGTGCGCCAGTCGAGCCCAATCACCTCCGCGCCCGTCTCCTGCATCGACGGCAAAAGCGTCGCGCTGTCCGTGCCGAAATAAATAATCGGAACGCCACTTTTCTGCAGCCGCCGCACCAGGGCAGTCGAATGCGGCAAAACGTACCGGCGATAATCTTCCACGCTCAGGCACCCGACCCAGCTATCGAAAATCTGAATCGTGTCAGCGCCCGCGCGCACCTGCTCGGCCGAGTACTCACTCGTCACCGCGACCAGCTTCGTCATCAACTCATTCCACGCGTCCGGCGCGGAGTACATCATCTTTTTCGTATGAATGTAATTGCGCGAGCTGCCGCCCTCAATCATGTAACTCGCCAGCGTAAAAGGCGCGCCGCAAAAACCGATCACCGGCAGCCTGTCTCCGAAATGCCTGCACACCAGCTTCACCGCCTCGGCAACATAACCAAGTTCGCCCGCGCGATCGGTGCGCAGCTTTTTGATATCTTCGGCGCTGCGAATCGGCGTCTCAATCTTCGGTCCTTCGCCCGCCGCGAAATGAAACGGCATGCCCATCACTTCCAGCGGCAGCAACAGATCGGCAAAAATAATGGCCGCATCCACGCCCAGAATTTCCGCCGCTTCAATCGTCACCTGCGCCGCCACCTGCGGCTTCTTGCAGATTTCAATCAGCGAATACTGCTCGCGCACCGCGCGATACTCCGCCATATAACGTCCCGCCTGGCGCATCAGCCAGATCGGCGTGCGTTCCGTGGGCTGAGCTTTGGCAGCGCGAACAAAAAGAGAGTTGGGAGCAGCCATGAACCATCCAATTTAGCATCTTCGAGCGCGCGACCGCGTCGCCCGCGCGACCGTTCGAACTTCCTCGTTTTTACTCGCTCATTCTCGCGTGCACTCCAAACCGTCTGCTCTGAGCACCTGACCCGAATGTCAGTCGCATCCGCACGCGCAGGTATAATGGCCGCCAACTTCGTAAGATCAGCATAAGTTCAGCCGCTCGCTTCATCAAAACAGGAGACGCATGCGCACCTCGGCCACCGTCACACTCATCTTCGCGCTAATCATCTCGTCTTTCTCGTATGCCGCCGATGACGCCGCACTCCCCGGCTACGCGCCCCGCAGCAGCCGGACCGAGCGCGAATGGGAGACAAAATTCCGCGCCATTCCCGACCCGGCCAATCTGCGCAGCTACATGCAGCACCTCTCCGCACGCCCGCATCACGTCGGCTCTCCTTACGACAAAGACAATGCCGAATGGATTCTCGCGCATTTTAAGGAGTGGGGCCTCGACGCGCACATTGAAACCTTCGACGTACTCTTTCCGACGCCGAAAGTGCGCATCGTCGAAATGGTCGCGCCCACAAAATTCACTGCAAAACTCGATGAGCCCGCGCTCGCCATCGACCCGACATCCAACCAGAAATCCGAGCAACTCCCCACCTACAACGCCTACTCCATCGATGGCGATGTCACCGCGCCGCTCGTCTTCGTCAATTACGGACTGCCCGACGACTACGAAAAACTCGACCGGCTGGGCATTTCCGTGAAGGGCGCGATCGTGATCGCGAAGTATGGCCGCTCGTGGCGCGGCGTTAAACCCAAAGTCGCTGCCGAACATGGCGCCATCGGCTGCCTCATTTATTCCGAGCCGAAAGACGACGGCTACTCGGTCGAAGACGTGTTTCCGCAAGGTCCCATGCGCAATCCGGACGGCGTGCAGCGCGGCAGCGTCATGGATTTTCCGTCGACGAGTCCCGGCGATCCGCTGACTCCCGGCTGGGGCGCCACTCACGATGCGAAGCGTCTCCCGCTCAACGAGGCGAAGAGCATCACCAAAATTCCGGTGATGCCGATCTCTTACGGCGACGCGCAGCCACTACTCGCCGCCCTCGCCGGCCCGATGGCGCCCGATGAATGGCGCGGCGTTCTGCCGATTCCCTATCACGTTGGCCCCGGCCCCGCGAAGGTTCATCTCAAGGTTGCGTTCAATTGGGATATCAAGCCCGTCTACGACGTCATCGCCAAAATTCCTGGCAGCGTCGCTCCCGACGAATGGATCGTGCGCGGCAATCATCACGACGCCTGGGTCAACGGCGCCGAGGATCCGATCTCCGGCCAGTCGTCCCTGCTCGAAGAAGCGCGTGCTCTCGGCCAACTCCTAAAGCAAGGCTGGAAGCCGCGCCGCACCATTATCTATTGTGCGTGGGATGGCGAAGAACCTTTCCTGCTCGGCTCAACCGAATGGGTCGAGACTCACGCCGACGAATTGCAGCAGCACGCCGCCGTGTACATCAACACCGACGGCAACGACCGCGGCCTGCTCCAGATGGGAGGCTCACACAGCCTCGAGCAGTTCATCAACGGAGTTGCGCGTGACATCGACGATCCCGAAACACACATGACGGTGTGGAAGCGCGACCAGCTCAACCAGATTGCCAATGCCAGCTCTCCCGAAGAACGTCAGGAATTGCGCCAGCGCGCGGACCTGCGCATCGAGGCCGTCGGTTCCGGCACGGACTACACCGCGTTTCTCGATCACCTCGGCATTGCCACGCTCGACCTCGGCTATGCCGGAGAAGATCGGGAGGGAATCTATCATTCGATCTATGACGATTTTTACTGGTACACACATTTTTCAGATCGTGACTTCATCTATGGCCGTGCGCTCGCGCAGACTGTCGGCTCGTCAGTGATGCGCTTGGCCGACGCCGAAGTGCTGCCTTTCGAATTCAATAACCTCGCCGACACGGTGGACGGGTATCGCAAGAATCTTGAAAAGCTGCTGGCGGGAAAGCAGGACCAGATTCGCGAGCAAAATCAGGAGCTCGAAGAAGGGGTATTCACCGCGGCCAACGATCCAAGGCGCCCGTCAGTCGCGCCCGTGAAGCAAGAGGTTCCGCCCCATCTGAATTTTGCGCCGCTCCAAAACGCGATCGACGCATTGACGCGCAGCGCGAAACATTACCATGACGCGCTCGCGAAAAAACAAGCCACGTTCGATGACGCCGCCATGTCGTCAACCCTCGCGACGCTCAATCACGAATTGATCGAAAGCGAACGCCGCCTCACCAGCGCCGAAGGCTTGCCGCGCCGATCCTGGTACAAGCACCTGCTCTACGCTCCCGGCGTCTACTCCGGCTACGACGCGAAAACAGTTCCGGGAGTGCGCGAGGGCATCGAACAAAAACGCTACGCCGAAGCAGATCAGGAGATAGTCCGAGTCTCAAAAGCTCTTGAAAACGAAGCAGCGCTGATCGAGTCGGTGGCGCATGAACTGGATGGCGCCGCGAAATAGTTTTTTGTTTCCAGCGAGCGTACGCGGCGAGTGTCTCTCGCTCAAAAGTTAGAGTTGTCATCCTGAGCCCGAACGAAGTGAGTGG
>JBAWAI010000569.1:0-2782 GCA_049589215.1 Terriglobales bacterium
ACGAAAGAAATTTCTCTGCGCGCCGCGCTGGGCGCTACACGGCGCCGGCTTGTGCGGCAACTGCTTTCAGAAAGCCTGGTGCTGGCCGCCGCCGGTTGCACGTTGGGCTGTCTTATGGCGTATGCGGGGCTCAAAGGCCTCATGCTTACGCAGTTGACGCGCCTCCTCCCAAACGAAGCGATCCTCTCCATGAACCGCCCCGTATTAGCCTTCGCGATCGGCATTTCGTTCTTATGCACATTGATGTGTGGCCTCGCTCCTGCGCTTCATGCGGTGCGCGGCGAACTACAAAGCGGGCTGGCAAGTACGGGCGTAAATGTAAACGCTGGTTTCCAGCACAGCCGGTTCCGCTCGGGTCTTGTCATTGGACAAGTTGCGCTCTCCATCATTCTCTTGACGTGCGCCGGTTTGGTTGCGCGCAGGTTTATCGCGCTGGTCAACGCGGATATCGGGGTCCGGCCAAAGCAGGTCTTTACCGCTCAGGTCCATTTCCCGAAAGCCCGGTACACCAAGGCCGACGAAAAAAGAGATTTCTTTGATCGACTTCTGCCACAACTCGAGACTCTGCCGGGCGTTAATAGCGCCACGGAATTGATCGGGTTGCCATCTTTGACGTTCACTCCGCGCAGTAATGTCACGATCCCTGGAAAGCCGCACCAGGAACAATGGATGAGCAACGTCGAACTGTGCAGCGACGACTATTTTCGGACTCTGGGGCTGCACTTGCTGCGCGGCCGTCTTCTGACCGAGAGCGACATGCTGTCCGCGCGGAAGGTCGCGGTGGTAAACGAGAAACTGGCCCGCAAGTTTTTCGAGGGCGAAGATCCTATCGGCCGCCTGATCAAATTTAACGTTTTGGATGAGATCCCGGAGACTCCACATGACGCCTACTTCGAAATCGTGGGCATCGTCAGCGATGCCCGCAACTACGATTTCGAGGGCGACCAGCCCGTGCTCCTTTCCGCGGAGATGGCGATGCCTCAAGGATTTCTTCCGTATTCGATCTCGGGGTTCGGAGATCGAAGTATTGCCATGCTGACCCGCGTTCCGCCGGTGTCGCTCGTCAACAACGTCCGCAAACTTCTCTGGAATTACGATCACGACCTCGTGCTGGCGGCGCCAGACGTCGATGGAGCCACTGGCTTTTCGCTCAACGACATCATGGAGGGGCTGGTATACGGCAGGCCCAAATTCGCCGCCATCGCTTTCAGCGCCTGCGCGGCCCTCGGATTCGCACTTGCTCTAGTCGGCCTCTTCAGCCTGATGAGCTTTATCGTCTCCCTCAAAACGCACGATATCGGAGTCCGTCTCGCGCTGGGCGCTCCCCGGGCCGCCATCTTGAGCCTGATGGTAAGGCGCGGGTTTGTGCTTATCGCATCAGGCATTGTTTTCGGATTGCTCGCCAGTCTCGGTGTCACCCATTTCTTGGCGAGTCAATTCCGCGGCATCTCTGCTGCTGATCCACTTACGCTTGCGCTGGTAATCCTGATCGTGATGCTGGCCGGCCTGTCTGCCTGCTTTTTGCCCGCGCGCCGCGCCACGCAGGTAGACCCGATGGCCACTTTGAGAAATGAATAACAAACGATCGAATTATGGAGAGGTAAACAGGAAAATGATTCAACTGAAAAACGTCGAACGAAGTTACAAAACCGGCGCCGGCGAAACCTGGGTTCTGCGCCGCGTCAATCTGGATATTCAACCTGGCGAGTTCATCACCGTTATGGGCCCCTCGGGAGCAGGGAAGTCTTCGCTGCTCAATGTTCTTGCATTCCTGGACGATCAATGGCGGGGCGAATTCTGGTTTCGCGAGCAGCCTGCGCATTCGATGAAGCGCAAGGAACGCGCCGAACTGGCCAAGAAAAATATCGGCATGGTCTTCCAGAGCTATCACCTGCTCGACGACCTGACCGTGCAGGAGAACATCGACCTGCCGCTGTCTTACAAGGACATTCCACGCCACGAGCGCCAGAGTCTGGTCGCCGACACGCTCGATCGCTTCCAGATGGTCGCCAAGAAAGATCTTTATCCCAGCCAGCTTTCCGGCGGACAGCAACAGCTCGTCGGGGTCGCGCGCGCCGTGATTCACAAACCGCTGCTGCTGCTCGCCGACGAGCCCACCGGCAACTTACATTCCAACCAGGCCAAGGAGATCATGGAACTCTTCCGCGAATTGAATCAGCAAGGGACGACCATCGTCCAAGTCACTCACTCGGAAACGAACGCGGCTTACGGAACTCGCACGATTCAGTTGCGCGACGGCTGGCTTGTGAGCGATACCGCGAATCCGGGGCTGCAATCGCCGGCCGATGCCGGCGACGTGGCGGTGAATCGATGAGCGCGAGTTTCTACACGATATTCAGATCGAAGTCGCGTCTCGGAATAAAGTCGCGTCTCGGAACAATGTGCGGCGAAGTTGTGCGGGTCACTGCCACACTCGTGCTCGTCGCAGCCATTTCCGCAGCCCAGGTGCAGACGCCGTCTGAGCTGCGCATGCCGCAATCGCACAATCCGGTCGGCCCCTACTTGTCTGACGAGGTGCCCGAGCCAGTGCTGACCAATTCGCAGCGTCTCGATCGTCTGATTCGTGACGGCAAACTCTATCTTTCCTTGAAAGACGCGATCGACCTCGCCCTCGAAAACAATCTCGACCTCGCCATCGCACGCTACAACCTCCCCATTGCCGATACCGATGTCCTCCGCACCAAAGCCGGCGCCAGTTTCCGTGGCGTGAATACCGGCGTCGTGCAGGGAACTCCAGGCGGCGGCGTGGGCGGCTTCGGTG
>JBAWAI010000570.1:0-1756 GCA_049589215.1 Terriglobales bacterium
GAGCCGGCAATCGCCCGCAAGGCCGCCCCGTCGACCTGCTAACCGCGAGCTCACACCCGGCAGTTAATCAGTTTGAATTCATAGATTGAACTTTACTGAAGTGAGCTGTCAGCTGGCGCCATCCCTGACTGCAAGCGCGTTTATCAGGACTAATCCGCGCGGCGTGGCGGCTCCGCAGGACTAATCAGTCTCGACGGGCGTTTCGGTGATTCAGTAACAATGAGTGGCGAAAACACTTACCTCTGCTTGGCCGACCTTCCTGGAGTCACCCTTTGTTCAATGCCGTGCTGCGGAAGCGACCAACGATCTGGACTCACCGGCTCCGTCAGTTCGAGCAGCGTCTGCTTACCTAAAAGTTATGGCTTTACTGTGCGCGATTGCGTATCTCGCGACGAGTGTAAAGGGCCTGGATGAGTGTGGCAGCTAGTGCGGTCCACCCAGTCTGATGTGATGCGCCTAGTCCCCGACCAGTGTCGCCGTCGAAGTACTCGCTGAAGATAATAAGGTCTTTCCAATGGGGGTCAGTAGCGTAACGCTCTTCTCCGCCATGACTAGGCCTATGGCCATCCTTATCAGGCAGAAAGAGATTTATCAGGCGGCGTGCAATGTCCTCAGCGATCTCGACAAGTGTGAGCCGTTCGCCACTCCCGGTAGGGTACTCAAGTTTAAAATCATCACCGTATACCAGCGAGTAGCGCTCCAATGCATTGATCAACAACATATTCATAGGAAACCACACGGGTCCCCGCCAGTTACTGTTGCCCCCGAACATGCCACTATCTCCTTCCGCCGGCGTGTAGCGAACCGTGAAGTGCTGTCCCCGAAGATTGACTTCGAACGGATTCTCACGATGATGCCGTGACAGTGCACGGATGCCGTGGGGGGAGAGGAACTCTGACTCATCGAGGACCCGCTGCAGAATACGTTGGAATCGGTCGTGCGGCGCGATGGCAATCCACTTCGAGCCGTTGATCTCGTCGTTGGGACAATCGGCTGTACTGACATACTCCGAGAGCTGTTCTTTGTAATTTAAGAACCAATTCGTACGCTTCTCGAAATCTTTCAGTCCCTCTACCGTGCCACGCTTCATAATGCACACGGCGAAGAGTGGAGCGATACCAACAAGAGAACGTACCTTCAGCGACATACTCGGTCCGTCGTCGTGGTCCAACCGATCGAAATAGAACCCCTGTTCTTCGTCCCACAGGCCGGTCCCGCCGATGGAGTTGATAGCATCAATGACTGCGATGTAATGCTCGAAGAACTTGCTGGCAATGTCTTCGTATGCCTTTGAACGATGATGTGCGAGTTCGAGTGCGATCTGCAGCATGACCGAGCAGTACAGTCCCATCCACGCAGTGCCGTCAGCCTGGTGCAAGCGCACACCATCCGGTAAAGTGACGGAACGATCAAAGACACCGATGTTGTCGAGCCCTAGGAAGCCACCGCCGAAGAGGTTGTGTCCCTTTTCATCGTTGCGGTTGACCCACCAGGTGAAGTTCAGCATGAGCTTCTGAAAGGCCCGTTCTAGGAAGTCGAGATCGCCAACGCCGTTTTCATCGGTGCCAAGGCGATAGACATGCCACACTGCCCAGCCATGCACTGGCGGATTGACGTCGCCAAAGGCAAATTCATACGCGGGCATCTGCCCGTTCGGGTGCATGTACCACTCGCGCAGCAGGAGAAGAAGCTGGTTCTTCGCAAACTCAGGATCGATCCTTGCCAGGGGAATCATATGAAACGCAGTGTCCCAGGC
>JBAWAI010000571.1:0-2377 GCA_049589215.1 Terriglobales bacterium
GGGCCGGGGCGAGTTCCATCAAGAACACGGGCGGCAACCTAAACCTGGAGGCGTCCGCGCGAAAACGTCGCTATGAGTTCTTTCGCGAACTTGGCGAAAGCGGCCGCGTTCAAAAAATCGCGACCGCCCACACCCTCGATGATCAGGCGGAGACCGTTCTTCTCCGCATTTTTCGCGGTACCGGAATCCGCGGGCTTGCCGGCATCCTACCCCGCATGTCGCTCGAAGGTTGGGCCGACGATGGAGGCACGGGCAACCTCGCCCGTGCGAGGAGCTCCAGGGACGAGAATTTCACCGCCGAAGTCGTCCGCCCACTGCTGACCTTTCGCCGCGCCGATCTGCGCGGATACCTGCGCGCCCGCAACGAAAGCTGGCGAGAAGACTCGTCCAACGCCGATGTGAACTTCTTGCGCAATCGAATCCGCCAACGCCTGCTCCCGTTGATCACCGAAGAATTCGGCGATGCGGCGCTCGAGCACATGGCCGAGCTCGCAGAGATCGCGCGCGGTGAAGAAGAGTTCTGGTCCGCAAGAGCTCGCGACGACGCAGAAAGCGCCGGAAAAGTCGCGCCTTCCGCTGCTTCCGCCACGGCTCACGCCGGCGAAGTTCTCGACCTGCGGCATCTTCTGGCGAGCGGGTTGGCGGTGCAGCGCCGGCAAGTGCGCGCCTGGCTGGAGGCGAATGCGCCCGAGGCGAGCCTCTCGTTCCCCTTGGTAGAAGAGATTCTGGAACTAGCCCGCGGCCCAGCCGGTAAAAAGCTGGAGTTGCCGGGCCGGAGTAACGCCCAAAATGTGCGCCGCGGCCGCAACGAGCTAATCCTTGAATGCGCCGGTCGCGAGCCTGGCGACCCCAATCGCGGGGACTATGAATACCTGCTACCCGTGCCGGGCGCGGTCACAATCCCCGAACTCGGCGCAAGAATTGAGGCGCGAATCGTGGATGTCGAGGGCGATTCGGCCGCCGCCGCCGTGCCTCTTTCGAATGCCGCCTCTGTTTCAGAAGAGGGCCAAGGCGGCCTGCTCGATCCGGCCGTTATTGGAGGCTCCCTGACAATCCGCAACTGGCGGGCAGGCGACCGCTATTGTCCCGCGCACACGTCGAAAGAAAAGAAGGTCAAGGATCTGCTCGCCGACGTTCATGCCGTCGGCCGAAAGAAAAAGTTGTGGCCGGTCGCGGTCAATAAAGAAGGCAGTTTGGTCTGGATGCGCGGATTCGCCGCGCCGGAGGCGTTCCACCCCCGCGCGCAAAGGGCGATTTGGATTGTTGAGATCGGCTCGAACTTCTAATCAAGAGAGGTGATGCTCAGTGGTACAGATTCTGCGGCAACAGACTGCCATCCGTCCCTCGAAATCCGTCTTGTGCGGTGGACATTCGAAGGTAAAGCAACGCGAAGCCGATGAACATGACGGGTTCAACCGCCGACACGGCGGCAATTGAAAGAGCTCTGAGCACCCACAGAAACCAACCAGTAAAGGGCAGCGGAATAAATGAACCTAGCCAAAATGGGCTCATGCCGGCAACATATCCGCCAATCAGGGACTTTGCCAAAAGCGCGCCCAGAATAAGCCACTTACCCTCGGTCAACTCGTCGCTGCGAAACATCGATTGAGAGACGCCGCAATCATCCAAAAATACCGCAGGTATCGCGAGTCCGAACCGCGAAACGGGCAGCAGCGCAAGTACACCAAGGAGGAGCCACAGCGCCACCGATTGGAGCCCGTGAAAGTGAAGGTGGCTAGCAATCCAAATGACGGCGGCTTGCGCCATGGTAGCGAGGAAGAGTGCCACGAGGGTGATGCCAAGCAGCAGCAACGAAACTCCAACAAAGCGCCCGATTCGTTTCCGCACACCACTTAGGGAACGGGAAAAGTCGGGGGATCTGCCACCGTCAATATCGCGCGTTGCGAAACCAAAAATTGCGAACAAGAGTGAAAAGATCATCCAGCTAGCGAGCAACTGTGTCCCTCGGAGAGAATACGCTTCCAGGAGCGTGGCGGGATCGATACGCCGCTGTCCTGAGAAAAGTTGCCGAAATATTGTGTCCAACTCTTTGCTGGTGGTGTAGAAAAGGATCCACGACACCGCCACAGCCGGGAGTGTGAGCTTGAAGAAAAACCAAAAATGGCTTTGATAAAGATCGAGAACTTCTTCGACAAATCTTCCAGCGCTCTGCGGAGGGCCAACGAATTCCGGTCTTGACGCAGAGGCTGTTTCCTCTTCGTCGGAGTCACTCGCGAGGTTTACCTGAATCGTGATTTTTCTCCGGCTCAGTTCGCCCTCGAGCGCCAGGCGAGCTTCGGGAATCAGGTCTTCGAGGTCCGAGGCTAAAAGCCGAAGCTCCTCGTCGCTTTTTGATTGGTAACTGCTGGCATAGTAC
>JBAWAI010000572.1:0-1558 GCA_049589215.1 Terriglobales bacterium
AGATTAATGAACCAACAAGTAAAGAGAAATAAGCGACGGTGCCCCAGGTTCGCGCGCGTTTGTTGCGCGATAACCTGGGCTCTCAAGAAATCTCGGGGCGCCAGTTTTCAAACCCCGACCCTCGCCGCCCTGCTCTGTCTGACCCTCGCCGGCTGCACAGTAGGCCCGCACTACAGCAAGCCCTCCGCCACCGTCCCCGCCGCGCCCAACTACAAAGAATCCCCCGTCAACTTCCAGGACGCCGACGGATGGAAGGTAGCCTCGCCGCAAGACGCCATGCTCCACGGCAATTGGTGGGAAGTTTTCAATCAGCCTGAACTCAATGATCTCGAGTCCCAGCTCAACATCAATAACCAGAACATCAAGGTCTATTTCGAAAACTATCTCGCCGCCCGCGCCCAAATCCGCGAAGCGCGCGCCCAGTATTTCCCGACCGCCACCGTCGGGTTCTCAGCCACGCGTTCGCACACCGCGGGCACGGCCAGCGGCAGCAGCGGCCCAACCAGCGGCGGAACATTTTCGGCATTCTCTCTGCCCCTCGACATCTCCTGGGAGCCCGATCTCTTCGGCCGCATCCGCAACACCGTGCGCGAGTTTCAGGCCAACGCGCAGGTCAGCGCCGCCGACCTCGAAAACGAGCGCCTCCTCGAACAGGCCACGCTCGCCGAAACGTATTTTGAAATTCGTGGACAGGACGCACTGCAAGCCCTGCTCGACGCCACCGTCAAAGCCGACGCCGGCATCGTCGAGCTCGCGAAGGCGCGCTATGACGTAGGCACCGACACCGACGTCTCCGTCCAGCAAGCCATCCAGACGCTCGAAAGCGCTCGTGCCCAGGCCACCAACCTCGGTGTCCTGCGCGCGCAGTACGAACACGCCATCGCCACGCTGCTCGGCAAATCCGCCACCGATTTCACCATGCCTGTCCAGGCCCTCACCGTGCAGCCGCCATCCATTCCTACCGGCACGCCCTCGCAACTCCTCGAGCGCCGTCCCGACGTCGCTGCCGCCGAGCGTCAAATGGCTTCCGCCAACGCCGTAATCGGCATCGGCTATGCCGCTTATTACCCCACACTCACCCTGAGTGCCAGCGGAGGCTTCGCCTCATCCGCCATCAGCAAGTTGTTCAATGCTTCCAGCCGCACCTGGTCGATCGGGTCATCCGTCTCTGAAACCGTCTTCGACGCCGGTCTCCGCCGTGCCACCATCGACCAATACATAGCCACTTACAACGCCGACGTAGCCACTTACCGCCAAACCGTTCTCACAGCCTTCCAGCAGGTGGAAGACTACTTGGCACAAACCCGCATCCTCTGGACCGAAGTCCAGCAGGAACAGGCCGCAGTAGCCGCCGCTCAAAAGGCTTATGATTTGGAGAAGGCAAGATACGAGACCGGAATCGACCCCTACCTGACGCTACTAACAACGCAAACATCCCTCTTGGACACGCAACAGACGCTGGTAACAACGCAAGTCCAGCACATGACAGGAGCAGTGTTATTAGTAGAAGCCCTCGGCGGAGGTTGGGACGTAAGTCAGCTACCCACCCCCCAACAAG
>JBAWAI010000573.1:0-1902 GCA_049589215.1 Terriglobales bacterium
GTTCACATGTCTCATGACATTCAATGCCGGCTTCGGGCCGGCTGGGGAGCAGATCATGCACAGCATCATCGTGAAGAAAGCAGCGCTGGGCGCGGGTGAGACCCTTTGTCGCGCCTGCTACTGGGCGCACATTCAAAAAGGTTTTCGCGAAAGTGAAGAAGCGATCTATTGCTGCTTCAGCAGGTTGCGCCCTGTTCCTTTTAAGGTCGCGGATTGTACTGATTTCAGCAACAAGACGTTGCCAACCCGTGAAGAAATGGAACGCATTGCCCTGATCATTCCGGTCAAACCAGCACGTAAGCTATCCGGATTTGCTACTGCCGGATTTGCGGCGCAGGAAGAGGAAGAAGCAGATCGGGAAGAATCCATGGCGGCAATAGGATGAACAAGTGTCAATCAACGCTCAGATAAGCGTCACTTGGAAACGAGAAAGATTATGACCGAAAGCACTTACAACGTAATCAAGCCCGACAATGGCGTACTAATCAAGGCCTGGACCAAGGGCGTCCAGCTGGAGGACGCCGCACGCCAGCAGCTCTTGAACGTGGCGCAGTTGCCGTTCATCTACAAATGGGTGGCGGCCATGCCGGACGTGCATTGGGGCATGGGTGCAACCATCGGCAGCGTGATTCCCACGCGCGGCGCCATCATTCCGGCTGCGGTCGGTGTCGATATTGGTTGCGGCATGATGGCCGTGCAGACTTCTCTGCACGCCAACCATCTGCCCGACAATCTCCACGGCATCCGCACGGCGATTGAGAAGGCGGTTCCGCACGGACGCACCGACAACGGCGGCAAGAACGACCGCGGTGCGTGGTCGGATGCCCCGTCGCGTCACGCCGAAGTATGGGCAAAGATGGAGCCGGCGTACAACGCGATTGTCGAGAAGTATCCCAAGCTTGGTCACAAACAGCGCGTGAATCACCTGGGAACCCTCGGCACCGGCAACCATTTCATCGAGGTTTGCCTCGATGAGAACGGGAACGTCTGGTTCCTGTTGCACTCGGGATCGCGTGGCGTTGGCAATCGTTTCGGCACGTTTTTCATCGAACTGGCCAAGAATGACATGCGCCAGTGGATGATCAATCTGCCGGACAAAGACCTTGCCTACCTGCCGCAGGGCACGGAGCATTTCGAGGACTACGTACGCGCCGTGCACTGGGCTCAGGACTATGCGCTGGCCAACCGCGAACTAATGATGCAGAACCTGATCGCGGCAGTACAGGGCTCCGGAGAAGTCCCGGCATTCGAAGCCAATGTGGAAGTCGTTAGCTGCCATCACAACTACGTGACCTGGGAGCACCACTACGGCGAGAACGTCCTCATCACGCGTAAGGGTGCCGTACGTGCGCGTGAAGGCGACATGGGAATCATCCCCGGCAGCATGGGAGCGCGTTCGTACATCGTGCGCGGCAAGGGCAATCCCGAGAGCTTCATGAGCTGTAGCCATGGAGCCGGGCGTGCCATGTCTCGTACCGAAGCCAAGCGCCGCTTCACCCTTGACGACCACGCCAAGGCGACCGCCGGCGTCGAGTGCCGTAAGGATGCGGACGTCATCGATGAAACCCCGATGGCGTACAAGTCCATCGACGCCGTGATGGAAGCACAGCGCGACCTGGTGGACGTAGTGCACACGTTGCGCCAGGTCGTCTGCGTGAAGGGCTGAGCAACCGGGTGCGGGGACAAACCATGTCCGGCAAGCCGTCCGCGCACTCGGCCTCGCTCAAACGCTGACACCGGCTCACAACCCGGCGCCCATCTCCATCCAGCACTGAAGACTTCGACCGCCCTAGCACTTTGGTGGAGTTGGCTGGCACCCGCGGGCCATTCTCAGGACGACCGCATAGTCTTACATTCCGAATTGAGCAGTTCTGGGGGAGGGCTGCCCGGGCGTCCCGGATT
>JBAWAI010000574.1:0-6065 GCA_049589215.1 Terriglobales bacterium
GTGCCAAAGTCTGAAACTCGACCGGTGGTGCTGCTGTACGTGTAAATCGCCACTTCGTCGTAGGGAGTAAACGCGCCCTGCATCGCCGAAAGCGTTTGCTGCATCTTGCGCACGCCTTCATCGGGCATGCCCAGGTCAATGATCACGGCGGCCGAAAGGGCGAACGGGTCGCTGGTAAAGAACTTGAGTTGCTGGCGCTGGCCATTTTCAAGAACCGCGAAGTCTGCGGGCAACAGGCCGTTGACCATGCGTCCGTTGTCGTCTTTGACGGTGACGGGAACGAGCACGATGTTGGCAGTTGTCTTGATTATGTAGCCAGCATCCTGGCCGGTGTCTTTGTCTCTGGGAACGCTTCCGGCCGGGACGGTTTTGACTTCCGGCATGGGCGGAGGCGGCGTTTGGCCGGTGTTCGGGGCCGGCGGAAGATCAGGAAGGCTGTGAGGCATCTCGTCAGATGCGGGTTTGGAGCTGCTTTCGGTGTTATCCGAGGCATCGGGTTGACCGGCTTGATCGGCTCCGGGCCGAGGACTGGGCGCGTCCGGGGGCGGGACCGGGCGAGTGGCCGAGGGAGCGTCGGGAATGTCATCGGGCTTTTGCTGGTCCTGCGCGCGCAAAGTAGCCGGCAGCAGCAAACTCAGCCCCACGATCAGCAGTGCGCTAGTCTTGAAAGCAATGCTCGCCATGCCGGGAATACCTCTATCTTGCGTGGTCAACTCGGCCTTCGTCATCTGCCCCTGCTCCCCTTCTGGTTGAGCTCGGATCGCGATATTTTTATTACGATATTTAAGATGCCTGACCGGGTGGTTGCGGCGCATCTAACCGCAAAAGACTTGTACAGGATAGACTAGCAAAGTCCAAGAAACAAAATGACCATGGTGAAACTAAATTACGAGCCGGCCAGGCGCGCTGGCGCAGTTGCAAAAAGCCTGATTGTCGTACCTACGGTCGCTGTCCTGTTTACTCAGGTTCTACTGACCGCTCTGCTGTTGACGCGGTCGGCGCCAGCCCAGAATTTACCCAAGGCTTCGAATGCTCCAACCTCGAACTCATCGGCCGAGCATGTTCCGGATAACTCACCCGATGCGGCCCAGGACGAGCCCTCCACCACTCTTAAGGTCAATGTGGACGTGGTGCAACTCTTCTTCAATGTGAAGGACAAGCACAACGCGCTGATCCCCAATCTTCCCAAAGAAGACTTTGACATTTTTGAGGACGGCAAGCAGCAGACGATCAAATATTTCAAGGCGGAGTCCGATCTTCCGCTGACCCTCGGCATTCTCCTTGATGTGAGTGGCAGCCAGCTGCGAGTTCTCGATATGGAAAAGGAGGTTGGAGCCTCGTTTCTGGAAAATATTCTCCGCTCAAAAGACGAAGCCTTCCTCATCAGTTTCGGCACCGACATTGAACTTCTTCAGGATTTTACGAATTCGATCAGCCGCCTCAGGCGCGCCCTCAACGAGGCCAAAATGAATGCGGGGGGAGTCGGCTGCTCGGGCGGGCCGATAGGTCCGCAGGGGCCGATTCCGTGCCCCTCTACTGGCCAGCGAGGTACTGCCCTCTATGACGCGGTTTATCTGGCATCGCACGACGAACTGGGCCATGAGGTCGGACGCAAGGCGATGATCCTTTTAACAGACGGAGAGGACGAAGGCAGCCGTCTCAAGATCAAAGACGCGATTGAAGCGGCCCAGAAGGCAGATACGATCTGCTACGTGCTGCTGATTGCCGACCGCGGATTCTATGGCGGGTCGCTGTTTTATTCCGGCGCTTCCGAGATGAAGAAAATGACCGAGCAAACCGGCGGCCGAGTGATCGACGTGGGAAATAAGCCCGACAAGCTGCGCAAGGCCTTTGATGAGATCGCGGCCGAGCTGCGCAGCCAGTACGACATAGGCTACACCTCAAGCAACGCCAATCGCGACGGCGGGTTCCGCAAGGTAGAGATCAAGAGCAAACAGGGAGACTACAAGATCCAGGCCCGCAGCGGCTATTATGCGGCCGGCGGGAAGGGCGACTAGCCCAACCGCCTTGACAGCCGCCGCCTTTCCATCTGACACTATCTAAAGCAGGGCGTCCCCCACGCCCGTTGACCCTGTTTCCCCCTTCGAAGCTTACCCAGGAGGCTTGTCCCGTGATGCCACGCCGTCTATTTCTGTCTGCCCTCATTCTGTTCGTCGCCGCCATCAGCCTTTCAGCTCAAGGTCAGCAACCTGAGATTCGCACCGGCATCTTTCGAGGAATGAAGGTCACTTACACCTGGTATCCGAGCAAGGAAAGCAGCGGCATGGGCAAGGCCGTCTACGAGGGCGACATCATTCTCGATCATGTGGATCCCTTGCCGGCCAAGGGTTTCACGCACAACAGCATGGGCGTCGCTTATTCTCAATATCTGTGGACGAGCGTCGACGGCCTGGTTTCGATCCCCTACACTATCGATCCGTCCTCGGGAGATTTGAGCAATCTCAACACCGCGATCAGCCAGTTCAATAGCAATTTCTCAGGCTTGATCCAGCTCATCCCGTACACCAACCAGACCAACTATGTGAACTTTTATTTTGATCCGAACAATTACAGCGGATCTTGCGAAGCCTATGAGGGCATGGTGGGCGGGGAACAAACCGTGGGCGGGTCGGCAACCTGCACGGTTGCGACGATTCTGCATGAAATGGGGCACACGGTCGGCGTCTGGCATGAGCAGAGCCGGCCTGATCGCGATACTTACGTCGACGTAAACTACAACGCCGTGATCAAGGGTTCGCGGTCTAACTTTGATGAACTGCTCGACAACGATCAGGTGCTGAGCCCGTATGACTACTCATCGGTGATGGAGTATCCGGCGTTCTCATTCTCGCGCAACGGCGAGCCTTGTATCGAAACGATTCCGGCAGGCATGCCGCTGTCGAATCCGACCGGCTATAGCGCTGCTGATATTGACGGCATCGAGCGCCTGTATGGCATGATTCCCACCGCTGTGACGGTCACGAGCAACCCGCCGGGATTGCAGGTGGTTGTCGACGGCAGCACGATTACCACGCCGCAGGTCTTCAATTGGTCGCTTAATTCGCAACACACGCTGAGTGTCGGCACGGCGCCGCAGACAGTGAGCAGCACCGGCGTGAGTTACATTTACGGACGCTGGAACGACTCGACCGCGCAGACTCATACCATCACTGTTGCGCCCGGCAACAACCAGATCACGCAGCCTGCGACCAATCCCGCGGTGACTGTCTATTCCGCAAACTTTATTCAACTTGTGCCCTACGTGAATGTGATTGCGCCGAGCGGCAGCGGCAGTGTTGCGACCTCGCCGAATCCGCAAACCTACAGCCCTCTTTCCGGGCAGTACTACATCATCCGCCAGCTCGTGACCCTGACGGCCAATCCGAGCGCCGGGGAGAATTTCTGGAACTTCATTAACGGGCCCTACTATCTGCCGGGCGGCATTGGCGCCAATCCCAAGACTTTTTATGTGATGGACGATGGCAGCACAATCAACCTGACGACTTATTTCACTACTTCTCCCGTCTACACCGTAACCACGAATCCCGTCGAGTCGAATGTCGGGGTGATCGTGGACAATACGTTTTGGTACGCGCCGCGGAACTTCGCGCTGCCCTATGACTCGTCGTGGACGGCCTCCAGTTCGCACAGCCTGAGCATCGATTCGCCGCAATATCCCTGGAGTTCGAACACGCGCTTTAATTTTTCCAGTTGGAGTGACGGCGGAGCGCAAACGCATAATGTGACGCTGCCGTCGAGTGGTGGCGCGAACTACACCGCCAACATTACCGGAGACTATTACGTAACGGACTACCCGCTCGAAGGCTGCGCTGGCTCAATTGGCGTTACGCCTGGATCGCCCAGCGGCGATGGTTTCTATCCCACCGGCAGCCAGCTTACTTTCACGGAGACGCCGGAAGTCGGATGGACCTTCACCCAGTGGGAATATGACTTAAGCGGGAACGCCAACCCGCAGAATTTGACGGTGAGCGACGAAGTGCTGGTGGCAGCCGACTACAGCACCACGACAACGCCGTTACAGCTTACGAGCATAAGCCCGCCCAACGCGACGGCGGGTGGTCCGGCTTTCACGCTCACGATTAATGGTGCAGGCTTTACCTCTTCGACCGTGGGCTATATCGGCGGCTTTTACCGCCAGGCGACGTTTGTGAGTTCGACAAAAGTTACTGTGCAGATCAACGCAAGTGACATTGCGACGGCCGGCGCATTCCAGGTTGCGGTTGGGAATTTCCCGGCCGGAGCGAGTTGCGCGGCCTACGTTCCGACGACGTTCTATGTGTTGATCGCCACGGGAGGCACGGCCACTCTCAACGAAAAGACTCTGGCCTTCTCGAAACAGGCCGCGGGCACGACCAGCGCCACCAAGGCAGTCAAGCTATCCAACTCTGCCTCGGGATCGCTCTCTATTGGCTCAATCGTGGCCAGCGGCGACTTCAGCCAGAGCAATAATTGCGGAAGCTCGCTGGCTGGGAACAGCAGTTGCACGATCAACGTCACGTTCAATCCCAGCGCGCTGGGCGCGGTCACCGGCGCACTGACGGTTAGCGACAGCGCCGGCACTACCCCGCAACTCGTCAAGCTGACCGGAACCGGCGAAGCGCCGTTGACGGTCAGTCCGACCAGCCTCACGCTGCCAAGCGCGGCGGTTGGATCGACGTCGTCGGCGACGGTCACGCTGACCAACGGCCAGCCGACCTCGATGACGCTGAGCGCAACCGCGAGTGCCGACTTCTCCGTCACCGGCGGAAGCTGCGGCAGTTCTCTGGGAGCGGGCTCGAGCTGCACCATGACTGTGACGTTCACTCCGGAATACAAAGGCACGATCAAGGGCGCGCTCGACATTACGAGC
Organism: Terriglobales bacterium; assembly: GCA_049589215.1. Classification (GTDB taxonomy): domain Bacteria; phylum Acidobacteriota; class Terriglobia; order Terriglobales; family Acidobacteriaceae; genus Acidiflorens. Next base: position 4,871 of record JBAWAI010000574.1, read on the forward strand.
AGCAGCGAGTTCAGCCCGTTGACGGTTGGACTGAGCGGCGCCGCGACCGGCGGTCCGACTGTGCCCTTGAAGTTGAGTCCGACTTCGCTGACTTTCTCGTCTACCGGAGTGGGCAGCACCAGCGCGGCCAAAACGATCACTGTGACGAACAAGAGCACCGGCACGATCACCATCAACAACATCAGCGCGAGCGCCAACTTCGCGGCCGTCGGGAGCGGCGCTACGCCATGCGGCGGCGCGCTGGCGAAATCGGCGACTTGCACGCTGTCCGTCACGTTTACGCCGTCGGATACTGGCGCGATCAAGGGATCGGTTGCGATCGCTACCACCGGCGCCGGCAGTCCGCAGATCGCGGCAGCGTCCGGGACGGGAGCGGATCCCGTAACTCTTGCGCCGACCAGTCTGACATTCTCGGGTCAGGCCGTGGGCACGACGAGCGGGCCGAAAACTGTCACGCTGACCAATAACTCTGGAGGAATGCTTTCCATTTCAAGCCTTGTGGCTAGCGGAGATTACTCGGCCACGCCGTCCGGCAGCACGCCGTGCGATTCGACGGTTGCCGCAGGTGCGACTTGCACGTTCAGCGTGACGTTCACTCCCAATGTCAAAGGGGCAATTAGCGGGGCGGCTACGGTCGGCAACAGTGCGCCTTTGAGTCCGGCGGTGATGAAGCTGACGGGCACTGGGCAGTAGGAAGGACACTTCTTTTTCTTTTTTCGATTACGCGGATGCGCGGATTTTTGGGGCTATTGAAAGAGCGCTCATCTCCGGGTGCGTCGGCGTAATGCGTGGAGAAGAAAGTGGACTTGACCTCTCTTCGAATCTCAAATACAACAGTGCCAGTGAGCTCCGCATCGAATCGCCGCCCTACCCACACGCGCAACATCGCATCCGTGCTGGGGTTTCCGTTCACAAATTCATAAGGAGAAAGCGAATGAATCGAACCATTAAAATTCTATGCATCGCGTTGTTGACAATGGTTGGCCTGGTCGGTTCGTCCCTGCCCGCACGGGCGGACGAAAGATGTGACCGCGACATTCACAAGGCGGAAGAAAATCTGCGAATCGCCATCGACAAGCATGGCGAGCACAGCAGGCAGGCCGACAAGCGCCGACGCGAACTCGACGATGTCAGACACCGCTGCAACTGGCACGACGACCATCACTAGACTTCATCGCAGAAAAACGAAGCGGGC
>JBAWAI010000575.1:0-2599 GCA_049589215.1 Terriglobales bacterium
AAGATAGCGAAGATAAACAGCAGCGGCGCCAGCCCCAGCAATCCCCCGCCGCCCAACTGGAGCGCCAGCAGCCTTCCGCCCATACCCGAAAATACGAAAATTGTCGCCAAATGAATCCTCAGAACCAACTCGTGAATCGAACCGTTTAGTCAAACGAATCCCACATCCGACGCAGTCAAGACCACCGGCATCGGACGAGCTTTTCTGCAATTCGGGAATTTTTTCTTCCGGCCACGGGTTTTACGGGCCTCAGATCTTTCCTGACGAAGACCACCCTACCGCAGGTTTGAACCGGCTGTGCCGAAACCCAACTTTCGGGTCGCCACAGCAAGAAGACACACCCTATCCCCAAGCATAATAGAATGCCGGACGCCCCCTCTGAGTGTCAAGGTTTGAGTGCGCCGCAGCCCTGTTCTTACGAGATATTTACCACCTAGATGATATAGACGATAAAGAGCGGCTGCCCGTCGTGCCCGACTCCATCGAGTCTCATCGGCGAACGCTACTCCGAATGCCCACGCACGCCGCTCGCCTGACGCAACTCCGCCCGCACCCGACGCATAGTTTCCAAATAAAAATGTACGTTGTGGATGCTATTCAAGACCTGCGCCAGCAGCTCATTGGCCGCATAAAGATGACGGAGATAAGCCCGCGAGTAGCGCCGGCAAACGCCGCACCCGCATGCCGGATCAAGCGGCCCGGGGTCCTCCGCATATCGTGCCTGCTTGATCGAAACTCGCCCCTCCGACGTAAACAGCAGCCCATGTCGGGCCGCCCTCGTCGGTAAAACGCAGTCCATCATGTCGATGCCGAGGCGCGCATAGAGCGCGATCTCCTCCGGGGTGCCAACTCCCATCAGATACCGGGGCTTGTCCTTCGGCAGATGCTCCAGGGTCGACTCCACAATCTCTCGTGTAAGCTCGCGCGGCTCACCCACGCTGAGCCCGCCAATTGCGTAACCCGGAAACCCAATCTCCACCGTCCGCAACGCCGACTCCCGCCGCAGCTCCCGGTCCATCCCTCCCTGCACAATGCCGAACAAAGCCTGAGACTCCCCGGCCCGGTTGTCATCCCGAGCAGAGTGAAGAATCTCGTTCTTCCCTGCCCGATCTGCGCTCTCAGACCCGCTTTGCTGAGACCTGACACCTGAGATCTGAGACGTTCCCCAAGGCACCTTATCCTTGTGCTCTTCAAAGTATTTCTTCGAACGCTCCGCCCAGCGGAGCGTCATTTCCATCGATGCGCGGGCCCGCTCGGCGTCCGCCGGGTACTCCGTGCACTCATCAAACGCCATAATGATGTCCGCACCGAGGCCGATCTGAATCTCCATCGCCCGCTCCGGCCCGAGAAAATGCGAAGAGCCATCCAGGTGCGACCGGAAAGTCACGCCCTCCTCAGTCACCTTGCGCAGCTCGTTCAAACTGAAGACCTGAAATCCGCCCGAGTCAGTAAGAATCGCGCGCTCCCAGGCCATAAACCGGTGCAGCCCGCCCAGGCGGCGCACCACTTCTACACCCGGTCGCAAATAAAGATGGTAGGTATTGCCGAGCAGAATCTGAACGCCCAACTCCTCCAGCAAATCCTGCGAAACGCCCTTGACGGAGCCGAGGGTGCCCACCGGCATGAACACAGGCGTTTCAACCGCTTCATGCGGAGTGATGAGCTTGCCCGCGCGCCCAGCGCCGGCGGTTGCTTCAATATGAAATTGGATGGACACAGGCGAGAATTCTAAAGGACAAATGGGCGCTGCGCGTCTTTACCCACCAAAGCAGGATGGCAATGGATAAACTATCGTGGAATCTCGTATCGCCATTTTTCCGAAAGAATTGGCTATGACTTTTTAGGGAGTCATCTCTCATGAAGCGCATCAACAAAGTTGCCGTCCTCGGCGCAGGCACCATGGGCGCCCGCATCGCCGCACATTTCGCCAATGCTGGAGTGCCCTCGCTGCTGCTCGACATCGTGCCGCCTGACTCCGACGGCCCGGCACGCAATAAAATCGCTGCCGCCGGGCTCGAAGCCACCAGGAAATCGAAGCCCGCGGCGTTTTTTGAACCGTCGCTGGCGCGCCTCGTAACCGTCGGCAATTTTGAAGACGATTTGAAACGGCTTGCCGATGTCGACTGGATCATCGAAGCGGTGGTCGAGAATCTGGAAATCAAGCGGTCGTTGTTGAAAAAGGTGGAGGCGATCCGCAAACCGTGCACGATCGTTACGACCAACACCAGCGGTCTACCCATCGCGAAAATCGCCGAGGGCTTCAGCGAAGATTTCCGGCGCTCGTGGTTCGGCACGCATTTCTTCAATCCGCCGCGCTACATGCGGTTGCTGGAGCTGATTCCGACACCGGAAGCGGATCGGGCGCTGATCGACACGGTGGCGCACTTCTGTGACGTGCAACTCGGCAAGGGCGTAGTGTTCGCCAAAGACACTCCCAATTTTATTGGGAATCGCATCGGAACTTTTTCCGTGCTCAACGTCATGCGCCTGATGCAAGAGATGGATTTGAGCATCGAAGACGTTGACGCGCTCACCGGCCAGGCCGTGGGCTGGCCGCGCTCTGCAACCTTCCGCACCATCGACCTCGTGGGACTCGACG
>JBAWAI010000576.1:0-3178 GCA_049589215.1 Terriglobales bacterium
GAGCCCGTCGCTCCCCAAACTCGTATCTATTGGTTGATCCAGACGATCGGTGCTTTCCTGGCCGTGGCATGCTCTTTCTTCAGTTCGCGCGCAATGTCGCCGAGCGAAGGGCTGGCAGCCTGCGGAAAGTCCGATGCCGGCCGGTCGCCCTGCGCGGACGTATAGCTAGTGCCCGGATAAATCGACGTTCCGGTCCCGAGGGCCACGAAGCCCGCATGCTGCGGATGATCTGGTGGTTCATAGATCTGAGGCTGAGCGCTGACGGTGTTACCACCCGCATATTGCGCAAACGCAGCCGTGGTCATGAACACAAATAAGCCAAGAACAATCAGGGTCATCTTCATCTTAATCTCTCCCGTGGAGAAGCCGGCAGCGGCATCGCCGCGGGTTTCAACTTCTCCGCTATCAATAAAAGCAAGCCCTGTACCAAACCTGAATCCCTTGAAATAGCAGGATTGGCGCGGGTTACCAGCGGTTACTAAGCAACACTTTGCACACTTGTGGACGATCGCAGAGAGTCGCCCTTCAATGCATACGCTCTAGGCAGATGAGACTGCAGATGCCAGATCTCAGACGCAGATCTCAGCTCCGCCCCCAATGCCGGTACAAATGCCGCAATCAACGTGCGTTTCAGGCGCAAGTGCCAAAGCAACCGCTTTTTCGATACCATAAAGCAATGAACAGGCAAAAAATGATCTCGCGAAGAACGTTCTCGCAAAACCTGCAAAAAGCGATCCGTACTTCCCTCCCGTTTCTCCTCCTTTGCGCCGTCGCCCTCGCCTCCGCCTCCGACTACAAAGTAGTCAACACCTGGAAACTGGGTGGCGACGGCGGCTGGGATTACCTCAACGCCGATAGCGGCGGCCATCGCCTGTTTATCGCGCGCGCCACCCGCGTCATGGTTGTCGACGCCACCTCTGGCAAACAAATCGGCGAGATTCCCGACACCGCCGGCGTGCATGGCATCGCCCTCGACGCCGCCAATGGCCGCGGCTACACCAGCAACGGCCGCGAAGATACCGTCAGCGTCTTCAACCTCAAATCGCTCGCCGTCGAAAAGAAAATCAAAGTCGGCAGCGGACCCGATGCCATTCTTTATGACCCATTCTCAAAGCGGGTTTTCACTTTCAACAGCAAAAGCCATGACACGACTGCCATCGATGCCGCCAAAGGCGAGGTCGCGGGCAAACTCGACCTCGGAGGCAAGCCTGAATTTGCCGCCAGCAACGAGAAGGGCACCATCTTCGTGAACATCGAAGACACATCCGAAATCGTCGCCTTCGATCCGCAGAAGTTGACCGTGAAATCGCGCTGGAAGCTGGAAGGCTGCGAAGAACCTACCGGCCTCTCCATCGACCGCCATAACAACCGCCTGTTTGCCGGATGCAGCGGAAGTAAGAAGATGGCAATCGTAAACGCCGACAACGGAAAGATGGTCGCGACTCCCGCAATCGGCGAAGGCTGCGATGCCACCTCATTCGATCCAGATCGCGGCTACGCCTTCGCCTCGGCCGGCGACGGCACGATCACGATCATCAAGGAAGACAATGCCGACAACTTCAGCGTGGCGCAAACCGTAACCACTCAAAAAGGCGCCCGCACCATGGCGCTCGATGAAAAAACGCACCACCTTTTCACCGTCACCGCCAACGTAACCGGCACAACGCGCGAAAACAGAAAGATCGAGCCCGATTCCTTCGTCGTGATCGAGGTCGAAGGAACGCGGTAATATCGTCGCTGATAATTGTCATCCCGAACAAAGTCCTTCGGAGAAATACTCGTGCAATTTAGACAGAGGTTCGCGTCTGCGCTGTTGTGTCTCGTTTTTCCGCTCCTCCTTGCAATTCAGCAGGCCAACGCCCAGAAAACCGTCCAGCCCGACGAGGCCACGCACCGTCTCGCGCATGACATGTTCAAGCAACTGATCGAGATCAACACCACTGACTCGGTCGGTAGCGTCACGGCAGCCGCCGAAGCCATGGCGCAGCGTTTTCGCGATGCCGGATTCCCCGAGAGCGATATCCACGTCCTCGGCCCGAACGACCGCAAGAAGAATCTCGTCGTTCGCCTGCACGGCTCCGGCAAGCACAAGCCCGTGCTGCTCATCGGCCACCTCGACGTCGTCGAAGCGCGCCGCGAAGATTGGTCCACCGATCCCTTCAAACTCGTCGAGCAGGAGGGATACTTCTACGGCCGCGGCTCAAGCGACATGAAAGACGGCGACGCCATTATGTCCGCGACCCTCATGCGCATGAAAAAAGAAGGCTACGTCCCGACCCGCGACATCATTCTCGCGCTCACCGCCGACGAAGAAGGCGGAACGTCGAATGGCGTCGACTGGCTGCTGAAAAATCATCGCGAACTCATCGACGCCGAATTCGTGATGAACCACGACGGCGGAGGCGTTCTCTCCGACCATGGCAAGCCAATCATGATGGAGGTCAACGCCACAGAAAAGTTGTACAGCGACTTCGTGCTGACCGCGACCAATCCCGGCGGTCACAGTTCGTTGCCAAGGCCCGACAACGCCATCTACGAACTGGCTGCGGCGATTACGCGTATCGCCAATTACCAGTTCCCTTTCGAGCTGAACAACGTCACGCGCGCCTATTACGAAGGCCAGCAGAAAATTTCGACCGGTCAGCGCGCCGCCGATATCGCGGCCATCCTCAAAACTCCGCCCGACCTCGACGCGGTCGCGCGCCTCTCCAAAGATCCAATCGACAATTCCACCATGCACACAACCTGCGTACCCACGCGTTTGAGCGGAGGCCATGCCAATAACGCGCTGCCGCAGACGGCGCAGGCAAACGTGAATTGCCGCATCCTGCCCGGCCATTCGCTCGAAGAGACGCGCCTCGCCCTCACCAAAATCATCGCCGATTCAAAAATTAAGGTTCAGTATCGCGACATCGACGGCCAGATCCTCGATCATGGCTCCGACCGCCACAGCTTCGTTCCCCCAGCCCCGCGCCAGGATGTCTTCGACGCGCTCCGGCAAGTTGTGGCCGAGATGTGGCCCGGTATCCCCGTGCTGCCCACTATGGCGACGGGTGCGTCCGATGGCGTCTACACCAATGCCGCCGGCATCCCAACCTACATCATTTCAGGTGAGCAATACGATCGCGATGATATTCGCGCGCACGGAAAAGACGAGCGTATCGGCGTGCAGTCGTTC
>JBAWAI010000577.1:0-3082 GCA_049589215.1 Terriglobales bacterium
TTCAACTGAAGAGTTTAGGTGAAAGCTTTTGATCTTCCCAAGAATTACCAAGGAGAAATCAATGCAATCTGCATTTAGTTGCATGTGGACTCGCGTTCTGTTGGCAGTAGTGGTTCTGGCCCTTTGCCTCGGAGCATTCGCGCAAGGCGGTACCAGCGAACTGACCGGCCAGGTCACCGATCAAACCGGCGCCGTGGTCCCAGGCGCTGCCGTGAAGCTGTCCAATAGCGCGACCGGTGAAGTGCGAACGACTGTCACCACGGCCGCAGGAACCTATCGCTTCCCGGCTCTGCAGGTCGTCGGAACCTACACGCTCGAAGTCGCTCCCAAAGGCTTCAAAACGGAAAAAGTTCAAGATATCGTCGTTACGGTGGGCACGATTGTGACGCGCGACGTGAGGCTAGAGGTTGGAACGACGAGCGAGCAGGTCACCGTCGAGGCTGGCGCGCAGCTCGTGCAGACTGAGGACTCGGCCTTGTCTGAAAACGTCGACCGTCAGGTTTGGACGAACATGCCGCTCGAAACGCGCAGTCAGAACGAGTTCATGGGCCTGATGGCCGGCGCTGAGCCGGCGTCAGAAGCTATGCTCGGAACTGACCGTGGCCCGGCCGTCAACGGCACACGCAGCGGTAGCGGCAATTTTATGGTGGAAGGTTTCAGCAATAACGATCAGGGCCTGGGCGGCGCTTCCACAGTCGCGGGCTCTGGCGGCGCGCTGACTACAATTTCGCCCGATGCCATTCAGGAGTATCGCGTGATCGACGGTACGCCTGCGGCAGAGTACGGCCAGGCTGGCGGATTCGTCACTGACACCGTGCTTAAGAGCGGGACCAACCAGTGGCACGGCTCGCTGTTCGAATACAACCGCATTCAGGCGTTGGCGGCCAACAGTTGGTTCTCCAATGAGGAAGGAATCCAGGATCATCTGGTCCGCAACCAGTTTGGCGGATCGGTTGGTGGTCCCATCATCAAGGACAAAACCTTCTTCTATTTCACGACCGAGTTTCACCGCCTGCGCACGACGTCCCCCCTTACGGGCAACACATACACAAGCGATTTCGTGAACTTTGTCAACACTGGCGCGTTTGAGACCTTCCAGGAAAGCAATGCAGGCGGAGTTTGCGTTATCTTGACTGGTGGGCCGTGCCCGACGGGAACTTTGTCAGGCAGTGCGACACTGGGTCCCGTGTATTCAGCCGAAAATGCGGTTCAAACTGTCGTCACGTGCGGTACCGGAACCCGGGCCTGCATAGCCGGAACTGAAACAGCCGCCGCCGAAGGTTTGTACACAGGCATCTTTGCGGGACAGACCTATCCAGTGCCCATCTACGGAGAAACAACCGTAGGACAGGCTGAGAACCTGAACCAGACACGCTACACAGTGAAGATGGACCATAAGCTGGGCGCAAAAGACCAGCTCAATGGTGCGTATCTTTATGACAACGGCGACTTGGTCGAGCCCTTTGGTGGAAACAACACCTTTGGACCAACGCTTTATAACCACACTCGAGCCCAGACTGCCGGCATTACTTGGGCGCATACCTTCAGTCCGACAGTTCTTAACCAGGCGCGCTTCTCGTACGTTCGTCACACCGGGAACTTCCCCGGTGATCCTACCGTGAATGGCATGGCGGACAGCTTTACCGCATTTGACGTACCGGGGATTGGGCTCGGGAACGCCTCCAACCTTCCTCAGTTCTTCACCGAGAATGAGTTCATCTACAAGGATGACGTCTCCATCGCTCACGGGAAACACAACTTCAAGACGGGCGGCGAGTATCGTCGCACGCGAAATGGCAGCTCTTTTATCGCGTACTTCCCTGGCGTCAACGCTTTCACGGATACCGAGAATCTGCTGACGGATGGAACCTTCAACAATCAACTCGAGACCTATCTCTATGGCGCCCCTTACTACGGATCGCTGTACTACGCTAACTCCTCGATCAACCCCGTCACAGGCAACCGTCCGGTTTACTACCGCGGGTACCGTGCAAACGAAGTCGGGGCGTATGCGCAGGATGACTGGCGCGTGAGCCCGCGTTTAACGGTAAACCTCGGCCTGCGCTGGGAATATTTTGGGCCGCCGCACAACTTCCAGCCCGGACTCGACGCCAACTTCTATCAGGGAACTCCTGTCACTCCGATTCCGACCGCCAGTGTGAACCCGTTTTTCCCGGTCGATAATGCCTACGTCGCGCTTTTCGCAACCGGTACAGTGCAACAGCGGAACCACGATATTTGGAACAAAGATCTTAACAACTTTGGTCCGCGTCTGGGATTTTCTTATGATCTTCTGGGGAATCAGAAGCTGGTTCTTCGTGGCGGTTACGGCATCAACTACGATCGAATCTATAACAACGTTTTTGAAAACATCCGCTTCAATCCACCGTTCTTCGCTGTCGGATCCCTCGGTACGATCGGCGGCAACGGCCATGTAGTAACTCCTGCTCAAACAGCGGGTGTGGTTAGTTATCCATACGCCGGATTGCCAGTATTTGCCGGACTGTCTCCCGCGGATTTTACACCTGAACTTCGCGCCATGGATCAGAACCTGGTGACCCCGTATTACGAGCAAGCGCACTTGGGGTTCCAGTACCAGATTGGTAAGGACATGGTGGTCGAATCCAACTATGTGGGTACGTTCGGCCACAAGTTGACCGGAATTCAGGACCGCAACACCTACGATGGCCGCGAGGTCGGTGGCGACAACACGTTGATAAACCCCGCCTACAGCGCCATCAACTTCCGTAACAACTGTTGCAGCTCGAACTACCACGGATGGCAGACCACTTTGCGCAAGAGATTCACTAGCGGACTGCAATTCAACGCTAACTACACGTATTCGAAGGGAATGGACGATATAAGCGACGCGTTCAGCGGCAAGGGTTCATCCGGAGGGTTCCCGACCGATCAATGGAATGCGCACCTCGACTATGGACCAGCCGACTACAACATCAAGCACCGGGTCGTAGCCAGCTACGTGTACGACTTGCCGTTCGCCAAGAATAATCGCTGGCTCGGCGGCTGGAACTTCTCGGGGATCATGTCTGTCCAAACCGGAGCTGATTTCTCTGTCAACAAC
>JBAWAI010000578.1:0-3718 GCA_049589215.1 Terriglobales bacterium
GGTTGAGTCCATCTAAATGAGCGAGCTTGGGGTCGCTTGGATCGGGAGACACGACCGGCTCCAGCCACGCGCCTTTTTCGGCGGGCGCAATCTGAGGCATAAAGCTTTCCAGCCAGCGTCCGTACTCGTCAACCGCCAACACGCGCCGCATCACGTCCGCTTCGCCAAGACACGGCGAAAGAAAATCCTCCCCCGAGGGCTCGTAATCGAGTGGGCAGTTCTTGTCCGCGAGATAAAACTGGCGGGCCTTGTCTTCAACCAGTTCCGTAAACTTACCGTCGCCCGCGATGCGCGCGTAGTCGAGCATCAAGCCGAGCGCAAAGGCGGTCTGCGCATGCTCTCCAATCCGCACCGGATGCGACAGCTTGGGCAGCCAGTTCTTCAACCGGTCGAGAGCGGCCTGCTCCGCTGGACGCAGATTCGTTGCCATCTCGCGGCCTTGCGGGTCGTTATCGCTCCACTCGCGCAACTCGGCCGCCAGTTGCAGCAGCCACGCCAACCCGTAGGGACGCTCAAAGCTGGTCCGTCCCTCGGCCCGAAGGTAGGCCGCCTCCTGAACGATGTTTTCCGCGGTCAGGCTTTGCCGCAGCGCCGCGCGCGCGGCGGGCGCGAAGGGAGCGTTCGGAAAAGTTCGGACCAGCCGCACAAGCAGCCAATGGCCATGCACCGAGGAGTGCCAGTCATAGCAGCCATAAAAAGCAGGCGTCAGCTTGCGCGGAGGAGCCACGTCGGCATCGCTCATCAAGCTGTGGCTGATTTTGTTGGGATATTCCTTGTGCACGCACGCGAGCGCGAGATTCGCGAAACGCTCGGCCGCGTGCGCATCAAAAGTGGCGGGCGCCGCGCCTTGGGCCCTGGCATCAACCATATTCAGACTATAGAAGAAGAGAAGGACCAGGGTGCGAACGCATTTCATGCAGTCACTTTAAACGATTTCAACGAGCAGATACCGGCGGCCTGTCGATGCCGGCCGCGCTTGTTCGTAAGCTCAGGCGACCAGCCTAAGCCGCCACCGACAACTCTCGATACTCCGCCTCTGACTGCGAGGGCAGCAGCACCCACAGCGTGTAGATGCCGATCGCGGTTCCGATCGGAATATTTACCAGCACCAGGAATCCGAGCACCAGCGCTACCATCCGTGCCCAGTCTTCGTGCTGCAACAGTCCCCAGCCCACCACAAAAGAGATGGCCGCTTTGAGCAAGATCAGCCATCCGACGATGCTCGCGATCGTCGGCAGCCACGCCATGACCTCGGGCGGCGGACCATTCGGAATTGCGCCGATCCTCACCACCACGAACTTGGCCACCAGCAGAACGATCACTCCCCCGATCATGTAAATCGCGGAGTAAGCCATCCACAGTAACCCGACCAGCTTCACATGTTCGCGCACGCGATTGCGGCCATACTGCGCCAACCCAACAGCAGCTTTTCCGCAGCGCACGCAATTGCCCTGCCCGGTTTGCAAGTGCGCTCCACACTGATCGCAAAACATTGTTTGCCTCCCGCACGATTCTCTTCTCTAGACAATACGTGCCACAGCCGTGTCGAGTTCCCCGGTAAGCTCCAGGCTCTCGGCTCCAAGGCCTCAGCTCTCGAGGTCAGTGGAAACCTCTTACGAGAACGTGCGATCGGGAAGCTGAGCCGGTGCCGACTCCCGATTTGCTGGGAGTGGGGGCTTGGAACTGCGCGCCAGAAACGAAAAGGCCACCCGGCAACAGGGAGGCCTTTTCTTTCAAGGGAGAATAGTTCCAACAAGCCTTAAACTCATCAGAACTTTCTGGCGAAATCTTATGAGTCTTAAAAGGTGGGTGTCAAGCAAAATCTAAGACTTAAATAGTCTTATTTTCAACAACTTACATTACATGTTCACAAGTCGGCAAACGATCTCAAAATCGTCCAAAATTTCCCGGTTACGCCCCTAACGATCCTCGATTGAGATACTTACCGTTCGCCGGACGCCCGCCGAGCCTTCTTCGTCCAGGTGCAGGGAGATGATTTCGGCTCTTTCAGGCCGGTTGAAAACCCTGCCCGGAAAAAGCCTATTTTCGAGGATCCGGATGCCTCCGAAGCCCAGCCCTACCACCAGGGCCAGCCCGATCAGGATGCCGCACAGGACGATCACGTTGAACAGCAGGTTCGCCAGGTTGTCGCGCTTGGTCAGGTGAGTGTTTTCGTTCCAGGTGACGTCGGTTTCATAGCTGATCGATCCAAGCAGAGCGCGCGCCTCGCCATGCGAGATCGGTCCGGACGCAATCACGAGAATGGGCCCGGTGCGCTTTGCAGTGAAAGGCAAAGGCCCGACGTCGACAATCGAAGCGACTCCCGGCTGTTGCGCAGCGACCTGATGCGCGGCATCGATCTGCTTCATCTTCTCGATGGCAATCTGGTTTGTCGGATACTTAACCAGCATTAGCGTCGCATCGCCCGCCGCCACCGAATACTGCGCCAGCAGAACCTCGGCCTCCAATTTGAAGTCCACGACCTGGGCCGGCAGCGGAGCGCCTGCGTGATTCAGCGCAGCGGGACCCAAGATATACTTCGCGGAATTCTTCTGATAGTCGCGCCTCGGCAAATAACCTCGCAGCGAGGGCAGTTGACCCGCGTTGGCCGGCGGGCTCGGCAACATGCCCGCCAGTTCGCGCAACTCCGCCGCTGACATCGCGCTCAGCTTGTCAAAGAGCGCGTCGACCAGCACGTTCCCCTGAAAAAACAGCACCCTATTATTCAGCGAGCCGGCCAGGTCGCCGATCTGTTCATCCAGCATCGCGGGCGTCTCGTAATAAGTGAAGGCGCCATATGCACCGCTCGCATCGTCGAAGACCGCTGCTTTGATCGCCAGCTTGCGCCCGTCGGCGGTTGTGTAGTCGGCTCTTTCGAAACGCTGGAAGCCGTACTCCTTGAGCACCGACGCATTTGCGGGATCGGCCGCCGCAGGATCAGCACTTTTCGTCGCCGATCCGCTAATCTGCCATCCGCCAAACTGGCTGGGAAGAACGGGCGCCGGAGCAGGCGACTCGGCTCCGAAGACACTCGAGCAGAGCAAAATAGCCGTTAGAAAAATGACGGAGAAACGTAAGGATTTCATTCGAAAGACGGCACACCTCTACTATTAACTTAGACTACCGTCAGCCTGCGAAAGTTTCCAGTCACGCGCTGCCGGGCGGCAAATCTCCGCCGTCCTTGACACAAACCGCCGAAACAACGACGATGGCCTGCCGCAATCAACCGGCAGTTTTTCAATCAGGAGAGACAACCATGAGACTAAGAACGATCGCATTGACGATCGCAACCTGCTTCGCCGCTCTGACGCTATGCTTCGCCAGTCCCCAAATGGGTACGTGGAAGCTGAATGAATCCAAATCGAAGATCCCCGCCGGCGCTCCCAAGAACACGACCGTGATGTACGCGGCCGCAGGCGACAGCATCAAGGCTACGGTGGATGGCGTCGACGGCGACGGCAAAGCGACTCACAACGAGTGGACGGGCAAGTTTGACGGCAAAGATTATCCGCTGGTGGGCGATCCTGCCTCCGATACGCGCTCCTATAAAATGATCAGCGCCCACAAGCTCGAGCTCACCAATAAGAAAGCCGGAAAGGTCACGGCGACTGGCACGATCGTTGTTTCAGAGGATGGCAAGAGCCGCACCGTTACCGTGAGTGGAATGGATGCAGCAGGTAAAAAGGTGCAGACGACAACGGTTTACGACAAACAGTAA
>JBAWAI010000579.1:0-5534 GCA_049589215.1 Terriglobales bacterium
CTTCAGTCGTGCCGATAATGTCGCCGTTCAAGCTGCGGCTTTAGCCGCGGAAGGCAAGTCCGATTTTGGGTGGCGCAGTGCTTCAGCGCTGCCATCCGATGCTCCGCCTTCGACTGCGGCTTTAGCCGCCGAGGGCCAACTCTACGACCACCCCACCGAAGCCGACCGCTACCAGATGATCCGCACCTACTTCGCCATGTTATTAGAAGAGGAAATGCCCGACGCCGTCGGCAAGATGAAGCAATTCGCCTCCTGGTTCACGCATGGCATCCCCGGAGGCGCATCCCTCCGCAAATCCATCTACGACTCCAACAACGGCCCAGAAATTCTAAAGAAGGTAGAAGAATTCTTCGAAGCCAGGCTGCAATCAATCGTCTGAGAGCGCGCAAAAGCCGAGCGCATTCAACTCTGCAATCTGACCTCTGACCTCACACGTGCTGCGAAACACTCAATACATTCCCATCTGGATCCTTAAACCAGCAAACCTTATCGCCCGTAGGAAATGTAAAAATCTCCGCGCCCTTCATAAAAGGATACGATTCCGGCACAACCCCGCGCTCCTTCAGCCAAGCCACAACGCCCTCAATCCCCGTAACCGCCCACCCCAGCACCGTCCCCTGCGCCGGAGAAAAATTCGGCACCTTCGCGACCCGCACCATGTTCGGCCCGCACCGCATCACCAATCCATACTGATCCTGGCTGACAAAATCAAACCCCAGCTTGTCGACAAAAAACGCCTTCGTCCGCTCGTAGTCCGTCGTAAAAAGAAACCCAATCATTTTTCCTGAAGCCAGCATTCCACCCTCCCCAAAGACATTCCCCATGAGAAAAAATACCACTTGCCCGCCATTCCTTCTCCCGATATTGTGACAACCAATGTCGGAAAAGTGCCACAGCATCCTGCCCCGCCGCAAAGGCCGCCTGCTCGCCCAGGTCGCCAGCGTCTCCGTCGAACTCAAACACCGCCAGCTCATCCCCGAGCACTTCCATCCCGAGGATCAGCTAATCTTCGCCTCCCGCGGTGTCATGACGGTCCGCACCCGGCAAGGCATCTGGGTCGTCCCTCCGCTGCGCGCCGTCTGGATTCCCGCTCGCACGCCCCACTCCGTCGAAATGTCGGGAGCCGTTTCCATGCGCACGCTTTACTTTCTTCCCGGCCTCGCCCGCGCCATCGCACGCAAATGTTTCGTCATGAATGTCACGCCGCTCCTCAAAGAGCTCATCGTCCACGCCTGCCAGCTCTCCACGCTCAGCCGCGCCATCCCTATCCAGCGCGCGCTCATCGAACTCATCGTCGCCCAGGTCAAATCCGCCAATTCCGTCTCCCTGCAACTCCCGCACCCCGAAGACGCCCGCGCCGCCCGCATCGTCAGCAAACTGCAAGCCGACCCGAGCGAAAACAAAACTCTCCACCAGCTCTGCCAGTCGAGCGGCGCCAGCAAGCGCACCATCCAAAGAATTTTTCTCATGGAAACAAAGATGAGCTTCGCCAGATGGCGTCAGCAACTAAGGCTCCTGCACGCCCTGCAACTCTTGGCCTCGGGAGAAAAGGTAAGCGCAGCCGCTCTCGAAGCCGGATACAACAGCCCGAGCGCCTTCATCTCCATGTTCAGGAATCAACTGGGAACCACGCCAATGGCGTACTTCAGAAGCTGAAGAGTGAGCCGCGCTACGGCGAGCACGGGGACGAAACCTTTACCTCCGCGATCAGACTTTTAAGCCCTGACCTCCGGAAACAACCTTACCCACCACCAAACGCCCCTTATCCCCGCGCTCCACATATCCCCACGGCAAAGCGTCATCATGCGTAAACACCGTCAGCCACTTCTCCGGAATCGCCTGCGCATAATAACGTTTCCGGCTCTCAATCGTATCCAGCGGATACAAATCGAACGCCATCACCCACGTCAATTCCAGATGCCAGCTCGTCGGAATCAAATCCGAAATATAGCAAGCCGTCTTGCCTCCACTCGAAACCACAACCGCCTGCATATGCGCCGTATGACCGCGAAACACGCGCACCGCCACTCCCGGCACAATTTCGCGATCTCCCTCAATCAACTCCATCTGCCCGCTCTCCACCAGCGGATCGTAATTCGGACTCATATAACTCACCGCGTCCCGCTCCAGTTGCAACCGCCCGTGCTCCCACTCGCCGCGCTGCACGTAATATTTCGCCTTCGGAAAGGTAGCCGCAAATCCGTCTCCGCGCCGCACCGTATTCCATCCGCAATGGTCAAAATGCAGATGCGTATTAATAACGATGTCGATATCTTCAGGAGCCAAGCCCGCCGCATGCAGATTCTCCAGCAGCAAAGCCGGCTGCGTATAAATCTGCACCATTTTTTCCGGCATCTTATTTCCGATCCCGGTCTCCACCAGAATATTTTTGTCGCCCGTCCGGATCAAAAGTGAATTCAGCCCCGCACGCAGCCGGTTCAAGTCATCCGGCATCACTTTCCGCGACCACATGGTCTTCGGCACCACGCCAAAAAAAGCGCCGCCATCAGAAACATAAGTCCCGTCCGAGACCACGGTAAGTTCAAAATCGCCAATCGATGTTCGATGCATAAAAACCGTCGCCAGCCGTCAGTTATCAGTTGTCAGTAAAACGAGAAGCGCACAAAGCACTGAGAGAGAGACAAATAACAGCCACGAAAGCATCAGTCTTAACTGAGACCTGAGACCTGACAACTGAGACCTGAGAGCTTTACTTCAATTCCCCTTCCCAAAACTCCCGCATCATCGTATACAGCTGCCGCTGCGTCTCCACTCCCGCAATCCCGTGCGTTTTATTGGGATACACCATCATCCGGAACTGCTTTCCCGCCCGTATCAGCGCATCCGTCATCTGCACAGTGTTCTGAAAATGCACATTGTCATCGCTCGACCCATGCACCAGCAGCAGTCGTCCATGCATATTCCCCGCCGCGCTCACCGTCGAATTGTCGTACCCGCTCATGTTCTCCGGCAGCAGCCCCATGTACCGTTCCGTGTAAGTCGAATCGTAATCCCGCTGATTGCTGATCGGAGCCACCGCAATCCCCGCCTTGAAACGGTCCGAGTGCGTCAGCGCATACAGTGTCATCGACCCGCCGTTCGACCAGCCCCACATCCCGACCCGCGCCTTATCCAGCTGCGGATACTGCGCGCACAGCTGATCAAGCGCCGCCAGCTGATCCTTCAACTCCACGCCCCCAAACTGCAGACGCAGCGCCGTCGAAAATTTCTTTCCCCGGTTCGGCGCCCCACGATTGTCCACCGAAAAAACTGCGAACCCCTCCTTCGCCAGCATTTCGTGAAACAGCAGCCGCGATCCGCCCCACGCATCCGTCACCGTCTGTCCCGCCGGCCCGCCATAAATGTAAACAATCACCGGAATCTTCCCGCCCGCCTCCGCATTCGGTGGCAACAGCAGACTCCCATAAAGCACGGTCCCATCCTCCGCCTTAAACTCCAGCTCCTTCGGCTTGATCAGGTCGTATTCCGCCACGCTCCGCGCCTCCCAGATCCCATGGCACTCGCCTCCCGCTCCTCCGCTAGCCGCCGCGCACACCGCCATCTTCGGCGGATCCAGCGTCGTCGAATGCGTCTCCACATAATGCTTCGCGTTTCCCGCAAAGTGCGCTTCGTTATGCCCCGCCGCGCGCGAAATCGTCTGCATCCCCGTCCCGTCCAGCTTCACCGAAAACAGCTTCTCCTGCCGCGGATCATCCTTATTCGCGGTGAAAAATACCACCCCCGCATCCTCATCCACCGCGTTCACCGACAGCACCTCATAGTCCCCGCTCTCCAGTTGGCGCTCCATCTTCGCCTCGCCCGCCGTCGGATCCTGCCCATCGAAGCTATACACATAAATATGTGTGTGCCCGTCCTGCCAGCTCGTCCACAAAAATCGGTTGCCCGTTTTCAGCACCCGGAAATCGTCGTTCACATTCACCCACGCTCCCGGCTCCGTCTCCTTCAACACTTCGCGCGTTTTCCCCGTCTTCGTGTTGATGAAATAAAGTTCCATCACATCCTGCCGCCGGTTCAACACCTCCGCCCACGCCCATCCTTCGCGGATCCATCCAAACCGCGGCACATATGTGTCCGCGTCATCCGTCAGCTTGATCCACGTGGGCTTGCCTCCATCGCCCGCCACCACTCCCAGATGCACCGCCGGATTCGGATCTCCCGGCTGCGGATACTTCTCCTGGTCCACCCGCGGATGCGTCGGCAGCCAGTCTGTGATCGGATACGTCGGCACCCGGCTCTCATCCATCTGCAAAAATAAAATCTCGCCGCCCTCCGGCGACCAGAAATAATTGCTCCGCACCCCCAGCTCTTCCTCGTAAAGCCAGTCCACTTCTCCGGTCAGAATGTCCCCATCATTCGGCTCGCTCGCATCTTTATCTTTCTTTTTGTGTTTTTCTTCGCTCAAGAGCGGCCGCTCGCCTTCATACGTCGCCACCGGATGCACATAAAGATTGTGCTTTCGCAAGTACGCGATCTTTTTTCCATCGGGCGAAAACTTCGGATCCCCGCTCGCCTCCGAAGACGAAGTCATCTGCACCGCCGTTCCCGTGTCCAGGCTGTAATACCAGAGCTGCCCGTGCGCATCAAAAAGCAGGTGCTTCGAATCCGGAGACCACAGATACGCCGCCACGCGATACCGCGTAAGCCGCTCCTTCTCGCGTTCGTCCCGAATCTTCGAATTCGGCGGCGCCAGTTGAGCCAGCTTCACATCGCTGACCAGAACTCTCTTCTCCCCCGTGGCCGCATCCACATACCACAACTCCCCCTGCTCTCCCGAATCATCCCGCTGCACAAAAGAAACCTTCGTCCCGTCGGGACTCCACTGCACAGTCTCCGGCGCCCGTCCGGTGACTCCGCCATCCACAAAAATGTTTTCGATCGTCAGTGCCTTCGCAGGCGCAGCGTTCTGCGCCGGCAGTAGAGATGCCAGCAGCAAAGCTCCCAAAAAAATTCCGAATCCCTTCACGATCCCCCCAATGCACCAGATGATTGCCAGACCGGCGAAAACAAGAAGTGTACAACTAAAAAGCCCCGCGCCAGCGGGGCTCCAAAACCATTCTGCGGAATCACCTCACCCGCGTCGCCTCACACCAACCCGCGCATCTCCTCCCGCACCGGATGCGCCCGCTCATACTCCGCAATCTCCCCCTCGCGCTGCAAAGTAAGCCCAATATCATCCAGCCCGTTCATCAAGCAATGCCGGGCAAACTCATCCATCACAAACGAAGCCGCAAATCCGTCCGAGTCCTCCACCACCAGTCGCTCCAGGTCCACGGTCAGCGTGTACCCATCAGTCGAAGCCGCCCGCCGCATAATCTCGCCCACCTGCCCTTCAGACAACCGCACCGTCAGCAATCCATTCTTCAAACTGTTATTCGCAAAAATATCCGCGAACGAAGAAGCAATCACCACCCGAAACCCAAAATCCGCCAGAGCCCAAACCGCATGCTCGCGCGACGATCCGCACCCAAAATTCTTTCCCGCCACCAGCACCGAAGCTCCCCGATACCGTGGCG
>JBAWAI010000580.1:0-4662 GCA_049589215.1 Terriglobales bacterium
CAGGTGCAGCGCATGGGACAGAGCCGCCCGACGCGGCTCGATATTTGCCGCGACCGCGATCAGCGCAGTCCCGCAGCACGGCGGGCCGCTCGCGCGGCTTATGAACCGCACTTGCGGCGCGTCTTGGAACGTAACTTCCCAGGCTGGACAGTCGTGCGGTTGACCACCGGAATGGACCTCGAACACTCGTTCGGTCCCGCGTACTTGCGCGGATGGATGCGCCAGGGTCAGCGGGCGCTGGCGATTGTCGGAGTCAACGATCAGGAAACGCAAACGACGGTGGATGGCGCGCTGACCTGCGGACTTCTTTGGCTTCACGAGTGCCGGTTCGCTCAGCAGGAGCGGCGGCTGGTCGAAGGCCTGGTCCTGGTGGTGCCGAAGGGCGCATCAATGCTGACCGCGCAACGCATGGCACATCTTCATCCAACTGCGGCGAAATGGCACCTGAATGAATTCGATCAGCGAGAGGATACTTTGGTTCGGCTGGAAACGGGCGACCGCGGCAACCTCTCGACACGCCTCGTGAGGGCGCTCGATGAAGGGCAGACGCTGGAGCGCTTCGCGTCGTCGATCGAGCGCATTCGGGGCATTCTGCCGGAGGCGGAGGTGATGGCGTTGTCGCCGGCGCTGGTCTCATTCCGGCGATTTGGGCTTGAATTTGCACAGGCACGCGTAGCGCACGATCCTCGAAACTTTCAGCTGGGGGAAGAAATTGTGTTCGGAGTTGGCGCCGAAGAGCGTGTGTTGGATGAGCACAACGAGGCGCAGTTCGCCAACCTGGTGCGCCTGGCGGCAGCGGTACGCTGCAAAGAAGGCCCGAAGAATCATGCCCTCTGGCGCATGCACCCCGAGCGCTGGCTGGAATCGTTGGTTGGGGCGAACCTATCAGCGCTCGACAGCCGCTTGCAAGACGAATATGTGTACAGGCAAATGCCAGCATTTTCGGCGGCCGACCGAGCAATGATCGACATTCTGGCGGCCACGGGCGATGGGCGCCTGGCCGTGATCGAACTCAAGGCGGACGAAGATATTCATCTGCCGTTACAAGGTCTCGACTATTGGTCGCGCGTGGCTTGGCATCAGGAGCGGGGCGAGTTGACAAAGTTTGGATATTTTCCGGGACGCGAAATCTCGCCGCTGAAGCCGCTGCTCTTGCTCGTCGCTCCCGCGCTGCGGGTGCATCCTTCGACGGACACGATCCTGCGATATTTTTCGCCGGAAATCGAGTGGGAACTTCTTGCCATCGATGAGCGCTGGCGCGAGGAATTGCGGGTCGTCTTCCGCAAGCGAGCGGGCGATTCCAGAAATCGGGGGCCGGCCTCAGGAGCGCTGGAGCAGAGCGCGTGAAGAGCAGAGCGTTGAAGATTTCTTTGCACAGTCCTATAACGCCATCTGGCAAACGCGGCGCCGATCAGATCCCCATGCATTTGCGCAGCATGACTAACTGCCCAAGGTGGTAGGAATTGTGGTCGGCGAGCAGAAGAGCTTCACGCAAGAGCGTCTGGCCGTCTCCCCAGGGGAATTTTGCGCACAAAGCAGCATTCCGACTCGAGACTAACTGCTCCATGGCCCGCCGATCTCTCTTGAATTCGGCGATTGCCGTCGCCCACGTTTTCTCGTTTGCGGGCGCCTCTGATGGCGGCCAGTAACCTTCGGGCCACTTTGGCGAGACGTGTTTCGGGTTGCGGCTGAACTCGAGAATGTCCCATTGCGCGATGCGCATGTGCTCGAGCAGCATCCACGCGGTGTGCGGGAAGTTTGCGACTTTTGCGCCGGCGAGTTGCATTGGCCAGTCGCCGACTGCGGAATCAAAGTCAGTATGTGCCTCTCCACCGCTGAGCAACTCGAGCAACTGTTCGCGGAGAGTATCGTCGGACGACGGCGACGGCTGGCGATTGATCTTCAACAGGGTCGCAGTCTTCTTTGAGGCAACGTGTTTCTTGCTTGTTTTTTTCTGCTTCGTTTTCTTCTTCGTGGCCATGTTTTCTAACCTTCTGCCAACAAATTGTACAGGCGCGCGGACGGAGATAAAAAACTCAGGTCTTGGCGCCCGCGATGTGGCATTCGGAAGAGGCGCGGGGGGAATTCGGACACTCCCTCGTGATCGCCCGCCGACATTCAACCTCGTTATTACTAAGTTCCGGTATGAACTAACGGCAGATTGACTCTTTACCAATTCAGAAATAAATTGCTATCAACTTTTCCGAGTATTCCGCTTTTTCTTAAGCGAGTACTTCACTCCTCGGGAGCCCTCCGACCCCAGGGTAAATCTATTCGCGCGGAGCAACGCGACGGCGGTCCGCCGCGACTTGCTCTGATGCCCTCCGTCTCGCAACTTCAGCGGCGCAAGCCGTCGTGTGTCTGGCCGACAAGGAGAGAGAAAATGAATACATGGAAAGTCGGCGGTGTAACTCTGCTCGTAATCGTTTGCACTGTTTCAGGTGCATGGGCGCAGCAGGATCCTGGCCCACGATCTGGTACATCGGGAGCGGGCGGAGCTTATCCCACGCTCAATGCGAATGAATTGCTGTTCTTTACCCAGGCCACGGCTCGATTTCAGGAGATCGATTCGGTGCAGGGGACGATCGAGCCCGGCAAAGGACTAGGACCGGGCTTCAACGGAAATAGCTGTGCGATGTGCCACGCACAGCCCGCGGTCGGCGGCACCAGCCCGGGACTCTCCAGCCCGCAGAATCCGGTTGCTAATCCCCAAGTCGCTCTCGCCACACTCGATGGCGCGACCAACAGCGTGCCGTCATTCATTTCGACGACCGGGCCGGTGCGTGAGGCGCGCTTCATCCAGAATGGAAATGGTTCGCTGGACGGGGGCGTTCACGATCTGTACACCATCGCCGGCCGCAGCGATGCTCCCGGATGTACACTGGCGCAGCCTCCATTTGCGCAGCAACTTTCCGAGCACAACGTCATCTTCCGCATTCCGACGCCGATCTTCGGATTGGGGTTGGTGGAAAGCACACCGGATCTCACATTGCAGGCCAATCTCGCTTCAACCCAACAGGCCAGATCGCGCCTCGGAATTGGAGGGTCATTTAATACCAGTGGAAACGACGGAACGATCACGCGCTTCGGATGGAAAGCGCAGAACAAATCGCTCGTGATATTTTCCGGCGAAGCTTACAACGTGGAGATTGGAGTCTCCAACGAGAACTTCACAAACGAGCGCAACGCGGTTGCAGGCTGCGTGTTCAACGGCGCGCCTGAAGACGCGACGAACCTGCTGAATCAGAATCCGAACAGTCCGAACTACAACACGACGATCGGTACAGCTTCCGAGATGTCGTCCGATGTGGTCAACTTTGCGGCATTCTCGCGGCTCTCGTCGCCGCCAGCCCCGGCGGCGCCAACTCAGTCCACGCAGAACGGACAAAAGATGTTTGAGAATGTCGGATGCGCTCTTTGCCACTCCGAATCGCTGACCACGGGATTGTCGGCTTACACCGGTATGAGTAACGTCACCTACAATCCTTATTCGGACTTCGCTCTCCATCACATGGGCGGCGGATTGGCCGATGGCATCGCACAGGGAGCGGCGGGCGGAGATCAATTCCGCACTGCCCCGCTATGGGGCGTCGGGCAGCGATTGTTCTTCCTGCACGACGGGCGCACCTCCGACATTCTGCAAGCCATTCTGGATCACAGTTCCCGGGATTGCCGGCAGAGAAATTGCCAGTCGGAGGCCGATGGAGTCATTCACAATTTTGAATCGCTCAACGCATCAGACATGCAGGATCTGCTGAACTTCCTGCGCTCGCTGTAATAATTGATGAGCGGGGAGTTCGCTTCCCGCTCTTCAATTTCTACTTCCGATGATCGAAGCCTTGCCTCTATACGGGCGACAGGGTCGAGCGGCGGCGGAAGAATTCACACGGTTTTAATACTGGCGCGTTCATTCAACATTAACATTTCACCTATGCCTGATCAGATATTGGTGATTGAAGAAAAGGCCGGTTCGCAGGAAGGGATTTGCATCTTTCGATTGGCCGGGCCGCTCACGCTGGCCAATGTGTTCAGCTTCCAGGCCAAGGTGCGCGCCGATCAATCGCGCGCGTTGATTCTGGATTTAGCGGCGGTGCCGCTCGCGGATTCGGCGGGGATTGGCGCGCTCGTTGGAGCCTATGTCAACCGGCAGAAGGACGGACGCAGTCTTGGCCTGGTAGGAGTGAATCAGAGAATCCATCACGCGCTGGAAGTCACGCGAGTGGAAAATTTCTTCAGGTTTTTCGACTCGATCGCGGATGCCGAGAAAGCGGCTTAGATTGTCCTAGGGGAAATCTTTTCAGTAAAACGAATCGTACTTGGTTACCGTCCAGCCATCGGTCTTCTTTTCTTCCGTAATCGAGAAAAGGTCTTCATAGGTGGCGTTCTGCGCGGGCGTTGAGTATCGCTTCCCTTTATAGTGCAGAATGACGAGCGGCGGGGCGTCTTCCCATTCGACGATATTCCACCCGATCAGCGGATGCTGGGTTTCAGAATCGCAGATGAATTGTGCGCGTTTCCTGCGGTAATCACGCTCCCAGTCGGCGAGGAGCTTACGGCAATTGCCATCACTCATCTCCTTGATAAAGGCGCTGGCCGTACGCTCGATGGTGCGGTCGCGCAAGGGATTCATAGTGATGGAGATCGGCATGTTGGTCAGCGGGT
>JBAWAI010000581.1:0-13353 GCA_049589215.1 Terriglobales bacterium
TTTGAGTCGTCTGCTCCGAAATTCGGCGTGTAGTATCCGCTCTTTTTGAAGTCCTGATAGCGCGTGGAGCGCTCCTGGCCGTCCCATCGCTGTTCGTCAGCTACCACGATGGCGGCGAGAATCGACAGCCGCTCGATGGCGAGCGCAATGTGGGCGAGATCGGCGATCGAGCGATGGCCGTACTGAAAATAAAAAGTGTTGAGAAATTTTTCGGCTTTCTGGCTGGTGATCTCCTTGAGCGACTCTTTCATCGAGAGCGATGAACGTGAATACTTGGCCATGGCGTACGCCTGGATTTCGGGCTCCACGCCATAGACCGCGAAGACCTCGACTGACGGGGCGTTAGCCGGAGTTGGGATAGGCGGCGATGTGGGCTCGGCGGAGATGACTTCGGACATGGGAGTGAGGAAATCTTAAACGTCCGATGGGCGAGGCGCAATCCGAGGTGACGATCGCGTGGGGCTGGCTTTCTTTTCGATTATGCGTTTGATGACTACTGTGCAGGCGCGACTACGGTGGGTACCGGCTGCAATCCGATTACGTCTGCAGGTTTGGGAAGTTGCGCAGGGACCTGCGAGGCGCGCGCCGGCGCGGACAGAAGCGGCGCCCCTTCCTCGCGGAGCACGACAATATCGACACGGCGGTTCAAGCTACGACCCTCGGCGGTAGCATTGGAGGCGACCGGATGAAATTCGGCGAAGCCGGCCGCGCTCAGGTGCCCAGGAAGATATCCGTCGCGCACGATCAGGAGGCGCACGATCTCGGTGGCTCGCGAAACCGAGAGCTCCCAATTGGAGGAGAACTGCGAGTTGTGAATGGGCACGTTGTCAGTGTGGCCCTCAACGCGAATCGTGCTTCCGTGCTGGCGGAGTAGGGTGGCGATGCGATCAAAGGTGCTCTGCGACGTGGCTTTCATGCGCGCCGATCCGCTTTCGAAAAAGCCCGCTTCGCGCAGGCTGATGACCAAGCCATCGGGATCGCGGTGCACGGAAATTTCTTTGCTTTTGATTTCGGCGGCGAGCGTGTTTTCGAGCACTTTCTGCAATTGCGCGAGGTCGCCGTTTTCAACGCCGCTGCCAAGTCCGCCCTCAGGATGAGAGGTGATCTGGCCGACGCTCGCCGTGCGGGCGACATTTTCAATGGCTTGCACGGAACTGAAAGGCATCGGGTCGCGGACGTCGACAGGTACTTTGGTGGTCGACGCCTGAAAGACTCCCATCTCCTGAAAGGCGACCTGAATGGCGAGCGCGAGCTTCCCAACTTTTTTTTTGTCCACCTGAGAAGAGGAGTAAAGAACCACAAAAAAGGCAAAGAGCAGGGTGATGAAATCAGCATAAGAGACGAGCCAACGCTCGTGGTTTACGTGGGCCTGTTTTTTGTGGCGGCGGCTCATGCTTTGACGGTCTCGGCTTCGGAGTCTTGCGCCTGCATCAGAAAGCCGCGCAAGCTGGTTTCGAGCATGCGCGGGTTCATGCCTTCGAGAATCGAAATCACCCCTTCGAGCGTCATCTCGCGGATGATCTGCTCTTCGCGGATTCGAATGCGCAGTTTTCCGGCGACCGGAAGAAAAAACAGATTGGCGAGCCCAACTCCGTAAATAGTGGCGACAAAGGCAACTGCGATGCCGCGACCCACCTCGTCGATCTTGTCGAGATGCTGCATAACCTGAATCAATCCGAGAATCGCGCCGATGATTCCGATAGTCGGAGAAAATCCTCCGGCAGATTCAAAGAACTGAGGAATCTTTTCTTCCTGCTCTTCTTTGTTGTCGAGTTCAAGCTCCATGATTTTGCGGAGCTCTTTCGATTCCGTCCCATCGACGGCGAGCATGAGAGCGCGGCGCAGAAATGGCTCTGGAATCCTGGCGATTTCCTGATCGAGAGAGATGATGCCTTCGCGACGGGCCTGATTGGCATAGCGCACGAGCTGCTTGATGGTTGACTGCGCGCTTTCGGTCGGTTCGACGAAGACGTTGGCCAGGCGTTTGGCGCTGGTGATGGCGACAGGTAAAGGGTATTGGATGAGAACCGCGCCTAGCGTACCGCCGAAGACGATCATGGCCGCGGTCGGTTGCAGAATCTGGCTCAGGTTGCCGCCTTCGAGCAGCAAGCCCAGCAGCACTCCTCCGAGCGCCAGAACCAGTCCGCCGAACGTCGCCTTATCCATGCGGTGCCTACTTCACCTCAGCGCGGCGCTGATTGTTGTCGGATGCGCGGGCGCTGTCGGCGGGAGCCGGAGTGACGGCAACGCGGTTATCCCACCAGAGCATGATTCCCTGAAGCACGGAACGGCGAAACTGAACGACGCGTTCGCGGACCTCTTGCGCGCTTTCGAGCACCACGATTTTTTCACCATTTACCAGCGTGAGGACGGTGTCGGGCGCTTGCTCTACGAACTTGATGAGGTCCGAGTTCACGGTCAAAGGGTGACTGTTCAGGCGGGTGAGCTGAATCATGCGCGCTGCTCCACGTCAATGAAGCCGTAATCGCTGATGAGGCCTCATTGTTATGCATCGGCGAAAGATCGGAAGCGGGGAGAAGAGCGGGTAACGAGAGACTTACGCAAGGAGTAGACCCACTGTCACTTGTGAAAATAAAGGCTACGCGGTCCGGGCCGATGAACAGTGTGAGTCACAAAGGTTCCGCAGGATAAAGGGAACGAGCTCCGGGGGGTTTCGGGGACGGATCCAGCAACGGAACCACCCATACCTAACAAGGAGCCCAACAATGGCGCTTACGATTTTGAATAACATTGCTGCGATCGCTGCGGAAAACCAGCTGAACATCACCAGCGGAAATCTCAATTCAACCCTGGAGGAGTTGTCTTCAGGTTCACGCATCAACAGCGGCGCCGACGATCCAGCCGGTCTCGCCATTGCTAACGGATTAGAGGCTAATATCGCGGCGTTGACGCAATCTTCGAGCAACGCCACCGATGGCGTCGGTGAGTTGCAGGTGGCTGACGGCGCCCTCTCACAGGTCACTACGCTGCTCGATCGCGCGGTCACGCTGGCCACCGAATCCGCAACGGGCACCGTATCCAATTCGCAACGGACCGCTCTCGACGCCGAATATCAATCGATCAAGGCGGAAATCGACAGCATCGGGTCGACCACCAACTACAACGGCGGGCAGGTGTTCACCAACAACACCTTGAATGTGTTCCTAAGTGATGGCAGCACCAGCGGCAGCAGCAGTATCGGCGTCACCACCAGCGCCCTGTCCTCGGCTGGCCTGAGCTTAGGCGGAGCGGTCGCCGCTACCGGGACGCTGACCCAAGGACCCGCGCCAGCAGCTGTGGCGGCAACCAACACCCTTACCGGAGCCAATTTCACGGAAGCCACCGCTGCCGCTGGTACGCTGACCATCACGGCCGGAGGCAATAATATTGCAAACAACGATGCCGTAAACATCGGCGGCACAACCTACAAATTCGTGACCGCGCTTTCAGGCGCCGCTAACGAAGTGCTGATCGGAGCGAGTGACACGCAAGCTCTTTTGAACCTGAAGGCCGCTGTCAACGGGGCAGGAGGCGGCGCTGGCATTGCGTATGGCGCAGGTACCGTCGCCAATGCCAATGTCGTTGCGGGCGCGGCCACTGCAACCACCCTCGCCCTCAGCGCGAACATCAACGGAGCCGGCAATGGAATCAGCAGCGGAGACTCTGCCGTAACGACCGTGACTACGGGAACGGCCGAAAGTTTCGGGGGCACCACTCTGGCCGGCGCGGTCACTGGCGCGACCGTATCGATCGGCTCCCAAACTTATACATTCGTTGCCTCGCTCGCCGCCCAGGAGACGGCAAATGAGGTAGTAGCCAGCAGCGAAGCGACCGGTCTGACCAATCTAGCCGCCGCAGTCAACGGTGCCGGCGGCACCGGTTATAGCGGCAACACTACCGCCAACACGCAAGTCACGGCCGGAACACCAACCCTCACCACGCTGCTGTTCACTGCCAGTACGGCCGGCACGAGCGGCAACTTCATCACCACGGCAACAACGGGCGCGGCGAAGGGCACTTTTACGAGCATCGATTTCGGCGGCACCGGCAACATCGCTGGAACCGCTGCCGGAACGGCCCCGGTCGCGGTCGCTGGCGATACCGTGACGGTGGGCAACCAGGTCTACAGCTTCGTGGGAGCCCTCGGATCGCCGGCCGCAAATGCCATTGAGGTCCAGTTGGGCGCAACGGATACTGCCAGCTTGCAGAATCTTACCAACGCCATCAACGGCGGCAGCGGCCTGGGTGTTACGTATGCTTATGGAGCGGGCGCAACCGCCAATACTTCCGCCACTGCGGAGGCCGGAGCGAGCAGCATCTCTCTCACGGCAATCAACAAGGGCACTACCGGCAACAGCGTCGCTCTGGCGACCACCGGTTCCGGGGCAAACAGCTTCGGTAGCGCTACCTTCCTGGCGGGTGGTGAAACTGGCTCGATCAACGACCTGTTGACGAGTAGCGATGCTCAAGCTGCCTTGACGCTCATCAACGGCGCGGTTGCAACCATTGCCGCCTTGCGCGGCAACATTGGATCGACCGTCAACCGGTTGCAGAGCGCCTCCAACGTCATCAACAACCAGACACAAAACCTCACGTCGGCGGAAAACGACGTTACGGCGGCCGATATCCCGACCGCGGTGGCCAAGCTTTCTCAATACTCAATTCTGGAGCAGACCGGCATTTCCGCTCTGGCCCAGGCCAACCAGCAAAGCCAGCTTGTTCTGAAACTGCTCCAGTAGTCGTCACGGTTCGATTCATAGGAGGCGGTCAACCCACCGCCTCCTATGTCTATTTTCGGTGAGTCCTAAATCGTCACCGGTTGGTCGGCGGCAGGGTGGTATTTGCGAGAAGCTTCATATCTGTTTTGGGAAACTTGCCGAAACAAGAAAATCTCGTCGCCGGGAATGTCCCTTCGATTTACAGAATTGCCCATGAATGCAATCGACGTGCACGAGAATCCTGAAGCCAAGGACCGGGTAACGATCAAGCATCCGGAACCGGCCAAACAAGTCTGCTCGCGCCGAGCGAAAAGGCAGTTCGCCGAGCGCGCCGGCAACAGCAATACGCCAAGAAGCTTGGTACCGGCGAAAAGGGCGGGCGGAGCGGAAGCGAAGGGGGAAACTCATGGGGATCAGTTTTAACGCGGCGAGTTTGTTGAGTGGAAGCGGTATCGATGTATCGCAGATCATCTCCGAGCTGCAAGCGGGGCAAAGCGGGCAATTGACCGCCTGGAAGGCCGATCAAACCACCCTGCAAACCCAGGCGACCACCATCGGCAACATCAATAGCGACCTGGCCAACCTGCTGTCCGCCTCGCAAGCGCTGTCTGATCCGACCGGAGCGCTGACCGGCCTGACTGCCACTTCATCGGAGTCGGCCGTGTTAACGGCCTCGGTGCAGGCCGGGGCCACGCCCGCCAGCTACAACGTAGTTGTCAGCGGGCTGGCAACCACGGGGACGCTCTATACCGCCGCCATCGGTAGCGCCACAACTTCGATTTTGTCGGCCGGCCAGACCACCGGCGACCTGCAAGTGCAGATTGGCGGCACGGGGGGCACGCTCGCCGACATTCCCATCACGGCCGGTGTGAATGACACGCTGACTACTCTTGCGCAGTCCATCAACAGCTTGAGCACGCAAAATTCGTGGGGCATCACGGCGACGGTGGTAACGGACGCGACCGGTTCACGCCTCGCGCTCTACAGCCAGGCGAGCGGCAGTCCAGGAGCGCTGAGCGCCGGCGCCAACAACACGACGACGCTTACGTTTGAGCCGCCGGTCGGTGGGCAGGACTCCCTCTTCACCATCAACGGAATACCGTATTCGACTACCAGCAACACGGTGACGGGCGCGATCCCCGACCTGACCTTGAGCCTGCTGGCCGCCGATTCGGGGCTGCCGGTGCAGGTGACGGTCGGTCCGAACACGACCGGCATCACTACGGCGGTCACGAATTTCGTGAATGCCTACAACACCGTCGTGAGCGATATTAACAGCCAGTTTGCCTTCAACCCGGCCACCAATTCGCAGGGCACGCTGGGGTCGGACAACTCGCTCCACATTTTGCAAACCAGTTTGCTGTCGGCGCTCACCTATGCGACCAGCGACCCGACCTCGGTGAGCAATGGGCTGGTCAATCTGGCGGCGCTCGGCATCGATATGAATGACGACGGAACGCTGACCATCAATCAGGTTGGGACCGACACGCATCCGGCATTCGCGGATGTGCTGGCCGACGATCCGAGCGGCGTGCAGAATTTTTTCCAGAACTCGAGCTCGACCGGCTTTGCCGACAACCTGACCGCCCAGCTCACCAACCTGGCCGAGCCCACCACCGGCGTGCTGAGCGAAGACCTCACCGCCAATCAGCAACAGCAGCAGGATCTGACGACCGAAATCAATAACTTTCAAACCCAGCTCACCGCCCAGCAGGCGCAGCTTGAACAGGTTTTCAGTTCGGTCAACGCCACGCTTGAGCAGTATCCCTTTACGCTGCAGGAGGTGAATGCGGCCCTGGGGGTTCTGAACTCCAGCAGTGTGACCTCGTCGACCGGCACTACAGCGCCTTCGACGGACACGACGCCGACCGCCGGAGAGCTCATCGGGGGCACCGGCAGTTAGGAGAAAGGGATACGTCCATGAATATTCGGCAGTCATACCGCGAGGCCTCGGTGCAGGGCGCGAACCCCGTCCAACTGGTGGTGCGCCTCTACGAACAACTGATCGAAGACATGCGCCAGGTAACCAACGCCATCGACCGGAACGATATCCCGCTGCGGACCGAGCGCATCCGGCACGCGCTTCTGGTCATCGGGCATCTGCAATCAGCGCTCGATTTTGCCCAGGGAGGCCTGGTGGCGCGGCATCTCGACGATCTCTACAACACGCTGCGCCGGAACGTGGTGGCGGTGCAGTTCCGTCCTTCGAAGCGCGGGGTGGCGCAGCTCATCACCGATCTGTTGGTGCTGCGCGAAGCCTGGGTCGAGGTTGAGCGCGCCGAGTATCCGACGGCTGCCAGCGTGGCGCCGATGGCGAGGTCAGGAGCGTACGAAGCGGCTTATGCGGGCGGGACCGATTCTCGCCCCGATCCCGAGATCAACGAGGCACGCGCCGAACAGGCCGGCCTTGCGGATGAAAGCCGGCGGCGCGAGTGGAACGGATGATGCCGTCCGACGCACTTGAAGTCCTGCGTCGCGTGAATCTCAATCTGCGGAGCGCGATTCTCCGGCTGCGTCCTGAACACCGTCACTGTTCTACCCTCCGGCCGCGGGATCTCTCGGAAGTGCTTGGCCATGTGCTCGAAGCAACTGACTGTTTGCGGAATATCCAATCCTCTGCGGGCGCGGCTGGCGCCGAGGAAGACCCGAGAGGGAAGGGAGCCCAAAAAGTAATTGAAAAAGAGGCGCTCGAATACCGCGGCCATCTCGAAAATCTGAAGCGCTTTCTTCCCGACCTGCACTTGCGCCTTCTGGCTGAACGGGCGCGCCTCGAGATGGCCCGCTGTCAACTGTCCGCCGCTGCCTCCTGGGCGGGAGCCAGGAAGAAGACGCTATGAGGCGATCGCCGTTCGCCGCCTTCCGTCTGGGCGTTGTTGCAAGCCCGTGGCAGGCAATGCCATCTTCAAGTCACTTCTAACGCCCGCGCAAGTGCTACCGCAGTTGATCATGCAAGACAATCACTGCAAATAATCAAAGAGATTGTTTCCCGAGAGCTTGCTGATCGCTTCGAGCGCGGCCTGAGTATCGGTCTGCGATTGCGCGAGGTTGTTGGCGGCGGTCGCGAGGTCCACGCCTCCAAGCGAATTCTGCTGCTGCGCCAGCTGAACTTTGGCGGCATCCAGGTAAGAGGTCTGGGATTGTGCCTGGTCGAGCGCATTGCCGTAAAAAACGGCCTGCACCGAAAGGTAATTGGCCGCCGAGGTGAGGGCGGGCACCGCGGTATCGACACCAGTATTCGACTGCACCGCGGTAATAAGATTGTTAAGGGCCAGCAGCACACTGTTTCCGGAGGCCGAAAACAGCGCGGAGCCCGGCTGGTTGATGGCCAGCTGGTAGCCGTTGCCGACTGCCACCTGGTCGATGCCCGCGTTGCCGTTGTAGGTATAGCCCGAGGGATCGGTTGCGCTGAGGGTGTAGGGGGCGGTGCCGGTGGCGGTGCCCGAGAAGAGATAGTTGCCCTGGTATGAGGTGTTGGCGAGCGACACGACCTGGCTTTGAATGTCCTGAAGCTGCGCGACGATGGCGGAGCGATCGGCGTCGGAAAGGGTGCCGTTGCCGCCTTCGACGCCCAGGCTGATGGCTTGCTGGAGGGCCGACTGCACCGAGCTGAGCGTGGAATCGGCAGACGAGAGCTGGCTGCTGATGGTCGTCAGATCCTGGAGGTAGCCGGTGTTGAAAGTCGTCTGGTCGTTATTTTCGACGAGGAGCGCGGCGGCGGAGGGATCGTCGGAGGGGACGTTCACGCTGCGGCCAGTCGAAATCTGCAAGGCTGCCTCCTGCTCCTCGAGTTCGGTCTGGTTGAGCGCCGCCAGCAGGTCGGGCATGGGGTTGGGGTTGACGCGCATGAATCGGTTCCTCCGGTGAACTTGCTGGCGGCACTCGCCACGTTTTTTTTAGTCAGCCTGTTGCCCGCCTTATTGCACAGCCGTCTCAATTCCCAGATTGACGGCGTCAGCCAGCATGGAGTTGATGGTCGTGATGACGCGCGCCGAGGCCTGATAAGCGGTCTGAAATTGCACGAGATTGCCCGCCTCTTCGTCGAGAGAAACGCCCGAGATGCTGCCGCGCTGATCCTGCAGCTGCTGAAGTATCGCGTTCGAGGCGTCGACGTCCGCCGATGCGTTCGCAGTCGTGTTTCCAACCTGAAAGACCAGATTGGAATAGGCGTCGATGGGCGATTGGCCTCCGGCGACCGGCGCGGTTGCCACGGCTGAGAGGTTGGCGAGATTCCCGTTGCTGCCGGAGGTGCCGTCGGAGCTGGCCGCGATCAGCGACGGTTCGGTGATGGCAACCTGGATCCCGGCGGCCGCGCCCGCGACGCCCGCCGGCGGAGTCGTAAAGATGTTGCCGCCCGCGTTGCCGTTGAGGTCATATCCCTGGGCGTTGGCGGCGTTGATGGCGTTTGAAAAGCCCGCTGCCAGCTGGTCGAGCTGGTTGATCACGCCCGGAATTTCCTGGTCGCGAATTTGAAGCGTGCCCGCGAGGCTCCCGCCGGTGAGCGAGGAGGTGATGTCCACGCCGCCCGAGTAGATGTCGGTGTTGCCCCCGGCGGCGGTCGCGGTCGTCAAGGCAAAACTCTGGTTGCCGGAGACGAGCGCCGTGCCATTCGAAGTGCTCAGGGCGATGCCGCCGTTGCCGGTCTGCGCCACCTGCACGTCGATCAGGCCGGAGAGCTGGCGGATCAGCGTGGTTTGCTGGTCGACGAGCGTGGAAGCGTTTTCATTGGCGTTTTCGAGGGTTGAGATCTGCTGGTCGACGCCCGCAATCTGCGCGGTGAGACCGTTGACCTCACTGACCGACTGTTGCACGCTCAGATTAAGGTTCGACTGCTGCGTACCGAGGCTGCTGGCCGCGGCATTGAAGTCAGTAGCCACGTTCCCGGCCGCCGACAGCACCGACTGGCGCAGTTCGGAACTCGACGGGTCGGGTGAAAGCTGGCTGAGGCTGTTGAAGAAGTTGCTGATATCGGCGCCGATGCCGGAGGTAGAACTCGAGAACTGGGTCTGCAACTGCTGCAACTGGGTGAGCTGCGCGTTCAGGCTGCTTTGCTGCTCGGTGGCCTGGTTGAGCTGGATCTCGAGGATCGGATCGCGCAGGCTTTCGATTTTTTCCAGAACCACACCGGTGCCGGTCGTGATGCCCGCGATGACGATGGGCGATCCCGCCGCAGTGTCCGCCACCTCGCGCGAGTATCCGGTGGTATTGGCGTTGGCGACGTTGTTGGAACTGGTTTCCATCTCCTGCTGGCTCACCGAGAGCCCGCTCAAACTGATCGAGAGCGATCCGAATAGGCCCGACATGATTATTCTCCGGCCCGCAGATCGAGGCGGGGCTCGTTCCAGCCCGATGCGGGCAGGTAGGTGGGTGCGCAACTGTCGATCACGCGCTGCAGAATTCCAAGGCTGCGCTGCACGTGCCGCAGCAGAGAGCAGTGCACGCGTGTGAGATAACGGATGCGCCTCGCAAGCGCCTGCCAGTCGGCTTCCAGTTCAGCGGTGGGTCTCGTCTCCCGGCAATCGGAGGAATCAGCGCCGATCCGAGCAGCGCCTGGCAGCCGCGCAGGCTGGCGCGAGGCCGCAGAGCGCAGCTGATCTTCCAGCCGGCTCCATTCCCGGCAAAGTTCAGCCTGATGGGCGGCTCCACGTGCAATCGCCTCCGCGTCATGGCCGAAGAGCACGGACCGGGTCGCTTCGAGACTCGCCGCCAAGCGGCCGACGACAGCCAGTCGCCCGGCGAGCAGCACGGCCAGTTCGGGAGACGAATTGTCGGCATTATTCATGAGCGTAGCCGCGGGCCGCGTTTCGATTCGAATTGCCGAAGCCGCTGACCTTCGCCGAGCCTGACCCGCGAGTCACGCCAGGTCGTCAAACTTGTGCTTCAGCGCATCGGCGTCCAACGCCTCGGCAAGGTCTTGGTTCTTTTGCTGCTGGACTTGGCCCTGAATCTGGACTTGATCTTCGTCTCGGCCTTGGTCTTGGCTTTGATTTTGACTCTGGTCTTGGCTCTGGTCTTGGCTCTGGTCTTGGCTCTGGTCTTGACTATTGCCCTCTTCGCGCTGCTCATCTGCGGCTGCTGGTTCGGAGGGTGGCGGACGCTTGCGCGGCGCTTCCTGATCCCGCTTGTGGCCGCGCCGCTCGATCACCCGCATGAGCCCGGGATCAATCCCGTTCGTGATCAGCGGATCCACGCGTCACCACCTAGTCGCCCTGTGCGCCGTAGGTGGCGACCAGCGCGCCCGCGATCTCGGCGGGATCGATGTTGTAGGCGCCCGCGCTGACCGCGTCAGCGAGCGACGAAACCCTGGACTGGCGAATCTCGGGCGCCGACAAGGCTTGCGCCGTCAGCGACTGAATACTCGGCTGGTCAAAGGAAAACTCGGTGCGATCGGTGGTCGCGCCCGTGGACTCGTAGCTGTCGTTCGCCGGCGCGGCTCCGCGCGCTGTTTTCTGGGTTGTATTGTTGTCGGGCTGCGACAGCCCGCTCGATGGAAGGTCAATTCTCATCACTCGCTCCAATCCCGCCTGTACTAATAATCGGCCAATTCTTAGCGGGCCTTAATGTTTGCCTTGGCACGCCGGGGGACGCGGCATGGCCTGATGCTTGCATCGGCGGAATGGCCGAAAACTTTAGCTCCCGCAGCCACTCTTCCGTTCAACTCTTCCCCGGACCTCTCGCCTGCAGGTGTCCGAGAATCAGGCGTCCAATTCCGATCCCACCCCGCGCCGACACTGCCTCAGCCATGGCTCGCGTGCCCATCAACCGGTAGTCGCTCGCCCCGGGCGTATCGTCCGCGGCGTCAAAGGAAAAACTCTTCTGGAGCGCGTCGAACACCGAGGTCAAGAGCACCGACTCAAAGTCGCGGGCCGCCTTCTCGGCCTTGCCCGTGGCCGGCGGAGCCGCGACCGTAGTCATCGGGTCAAAGGCACTCGAAAGGGCAACATTCATGACCAAAACTCCAGATATCAATCGCGCCCTGCTTCAGACCATCGGACTTCGGATCATTACAGGGTTCAAATCTTCGAGCACGTCGTCCCTTTAGATCACCTCGAGGTCGGCGTCGAGCGCGCCCGCCGCCTTAATCGCCTGCAGGATCGAGATCACGTCACGCGCGCTCGCTCCCATCTTTTGCAATCCTCCGACCAAGTCTTCGATGCTTGCGCCCTCCGTGATCTCGAGCCGCTTGGCGGGACTGTCCTTGGCCTGCACTTCGGTCTGCGGCACAACTTCGGTCTTGCCCTGGGACAGTCCATTCGGCTGCGACACCGCATAGGTGGTCGAAATTTCAACCGAGAATCCGCCATGCAGGATCGAGACGGCGCCGAGACGTACGTCTTTTCCCATGACGATGGTGCCGGTGCGCTCGTTGACCACCACCCGGGCGCGGTAGTGGACGGTGACGATCAGGTTTTCGATCTTGGCGAGAATCGTCGTCAGGTTCTTCAGGCCGGTACCTTCCGGACTGACTTCGACGCGCCCGCCGTCGCGCGGAATGGCAACCTCGCCGCCGAAGGCGCGATTGATGGCGTCGGCAATCTCCTTGGCGGTTGAAAAATCCTCTTCGCGCAAGAGCAGCGATACCGGAGTCAGATGGTTGAAATCGAAGGCCAGGCTGCGCTCGACCCGCCCGCCCGAGGGAATCCTGCCGATGGTCGGATGGTTCATCTGCTTGGTTGTGCCGGCACCGCCGGCGGCAAATCCTCCCACCGCCACCGGCCCCTGGGCGGCGGCATACACTTTGCCGTCGGCTCCATAGAGTGGGGTGAGAAGCAGCAATCCGCCTTCGATGCTCTTGGCGTCGCCAATCGAAGAGACGGTCACGTCAACCGCCGCGCCGGGACGGGCGAAGGGAGGGAGGTTTGCGGTGACAAAGACGGCCGCGATGTT
Organism: Terriglobales bacterium; assembly: GCA_049589215.1. GTDB lineage: Bacteria > Acidobacteriota > Terriglobia > Terriglobales > Acidobacteriaceae > Acidiflorens. The sequence continues at coordinate 12,603 of JBAWAI010000581.1, forward strand.
GTTCACGCGCGCGGTTGCCGGAGGAATCTGCGCCCCCATGCGCTGCATGATGTTGGCCAGGGTCTGAGTGGTAAAGATGGTTTGCTGGCTGTCGCCGGTGCGGGTCAATCCCACGACCATGCCGTATCCAATCAGGGCGTTGTCGCGCACGCCTTCGACGGTCGTGAGGTCTCCTATCTTGACCGGGAGAGGCTCGGTGGCGCGCGCCAGGCCGAGAGATCCGGCGAAAAACAAAACGGCGGTAAAGAGAGTCTTCATGAGCCCCTAGAAATTCAGAATTCGCATAATGGCGCGCAGGATCGGATGGGGCGGGCGCACGCCGTTTGAGACCACGCCCTTACCCTTGATCTCAAGTTCGAGGTCGCCGACCGCGTTCGAAGCGACGGTATTGTCCGGGCCAATATCGCCGCGCCGCACGAGGCCGCGCAGCGTGATGGTCTGTTTCTCATTGTTCATATTGATAATGCGCTCGGCCTCGACCACCAGGTTGCCGCCCGGCAACACGGCCACCACCCGGCCGGCCAGTGTGGTGGTCAAACTCGACGAAGAATCCGCCGCTCCCTTGCCGGCAAGAGTTTCCGCGGATTGCAATCCGAGGAGGTTCGTCAGGCCGCCGGTCTTGAGCTTGCCGGGCAGGGAGTTAATCCCGGAGCTGGCGCTATAGGTGCGCGCCGTCGAAACGTCGCCCCCATTCGACGAGGTCAGGGTATGGGACACGACGATCGTGATCAGGTCTCCGACGAGCGTGGCC
>JBAWAI010000582.1:0-8114 GCA_049589215.1 Terriglobales bacterium
GGCTTTGGTGGCCTGCTCGAACGAATATGCGATTTTGATCAGCGTCGGCTCGCTCCACGCTCGGCCGAAAAATGAGATGCCGACCGGCAGTCCAGAAATAAAGCCCGCCGGCACGTTGATGTTGGGATAACCGGCAACAGCAGCGGCATTCGAACTGCCTCCGGCAATGTGGTCTCCGTTGACCAGATCGGTGAGCCAGGCCGGACTTCCGGTGGGCGCGACGATAGCGTCGAGTTGATGCTTATCCATGAGCGCGTCGATGCCCTCTACCCGCGTGAGTTGATGATTCTTCGCCAGCGCGTCGAAATACTCTTTTTCGCTAAGAGGCCCTTTGGCTTCCGACTTTATAAAAAGGTCCTGGCCAAAGTACGGCATCTCTTTTTCGCAGTTGCGCTCGTTGAACTCGATGATGTCTTTGAGCGTGCGCACGGGCGCACCGGGACCGAGACGCGCGAGGTAGGCATTAAGGCCGGCCTTCAATTCATAGAGGAAGACAACCAGTTCGCTGTCATCGAACTTGCCGAAGGTCTCGATATCGGCGGGATCGATGAGCGTGGCGCCCTGCTTTCTCAGAGCGCCTAGAGATTGCTCCATCAGGGCGTCGACGGCATCATTGAAACCAAAATATTTTCGTGCGACGCCGAGGCGCATGCCCTTGAGTCCTGCGGGATCACAGAATTGCGCGTAGTCAGTTTGCGATCTGCCCGCGCTGGCGGCGGTGGCCGGGTCATCTGGATCGACACCGGTGAGCACGCCGAGAAGGATGGCGGCATCGCGCACGGTGCGACACATGGGGCCAGCGGTGTCCTGCGAATGGGAAATCGGAATGATGCCGGCGCGGCTGACGAGGCCAACCGTCGGCTTGATGCCGACCAACCCATTTGCCGAAGAGGGGCAAACGATTGAGCCGTCGGTCTCGGTGCCGATGCCGGCGGCCGCGAGGTTGGAAGAGATAGCGGCGCCCGTCCCCGAACTTGAGCCACAGGGATTTCTGTCGAGAGCGTAGGGGTTTTTAGTCAGGCCGCCGCGTCCGCTCCAGCCGCTGGTGGAATGGTTGGAGCGAATGTTGGCCCACTCGCTCAGATTGGTCTTGCCGAGAATGATCGCGCCCGCTGCGCGCAGCCTTTGCACCACGAACGAATCTTTAGGCACTTTTGCGCCGACCAGCGCTAGCGATCCGGCCGTCGTCATCATGCGGTCATCGGTGGCGAGGTTGTCTTTGACGAGAACGGGAATACCGTGCAGCGGACCGCGCGGACCTTTTTCCCTGTACTCGCGGTCAAGCCCGTCGGCGATTTTTTCCGCATCTGGATTGAGTTCGATGACGCTATTGAGCACGGGGCGGGAGCCATCAGTTCGCACGTCTATCTCAGAAATACGTTCCCAATAGTTTTCGAAAAGCGAGTGCGCAGTAAATTTGCCGGATCTTATTCCATCCTGAAGCGCGGCGATGGTGACCTCATCGAGATCGAAGGATTTGACGCGAACCGGCGCGAGGCAAGGTTGAGGGACGCTCGGCGATCCGCTGCCTGCGGCCACCGCGGGATACATCGGCGTGAGAGCAACCGCTGTTCCGCCCAGCGCAGCATTTTGCAGGAATGAACGGCGGGAAGCTTTCGAAAACAATTTGCGCGCCATGCGGATGTTAACTATAGCGGATTCCGGGAACTGTCAAAAGCTGCAATGCCATCGCTAGCGTGGCTTAGTTCCGCGCGCGGTCGCCGGCGGCGGCCAGAATTTCCTGAGGAACCTCGCGCAGGGTTACGCAGAACTCGAACATTGGCGTTTCGGTGCCGCGACCCCAGCGGTTGACTCCCCAGTGGGCGCGGATGGCCTTGACTTCGGGCATAGCGGAAACATCGATCATCAGCGGATATTCTCCGCAATAAAACTTCTGCGGAAATGCCACGATGGGCTTCGGGTCGAACGTCGTGCCGTCGGACGAACCGTGCACGCTCACGTCGAGCGCTTCCTGCTCGATGATTTCGGTGATCGCTAGATTCAACAGAAAGACGCGCGTCGAACTCGCGCCAAGATCGATGGCAGGGCCATCGCCTTTGGCGGTGGCCACCGTTTTTTCGGGAACGAGGAAGGCTTCCATCATAACGAGGGGATTTTAGCAGATGCACGTCGGCTCTCAGCTTTCGACTTTCATCGGTGAATTTCAGTTTCCGCGCGACTTCACGTAAGCGGAACGAAATCCAGAAATTGGCGCAGCACTGGCGCGACTGCCTCGGGAACTTCCCAGGGTGCATAGTGGCCTGCCTTCGGAATCATCTTCAGGCGGCTGCCTGGAATACTCTGACGCATCAGTTCACCATCTCCTCCAGTCGTCAGCACGTCTTCTTCACCCATCACGATCAGCGTCGACACATTAATGTATTTGAGATCGGAAACCGAGTCCGGCCGCTCCGCCATTCCGCGCAGCACCAGGCTGACGTCCTCGGGCGACATCTTGCGCATCATGCGCAGCGCGCCTTCAACGAGATCGGGACGCGAAGAAACCGTGGTTGCGCCGAGCAGCTTTGGGGTCATGCCCCGCAAGAATTGTTCGGTTCCCTGTTCAAGAACTGCCTCCGCATTTTTCAGACGACCGGCACGGCCTTCCTGAGTGTCGGGCTGGGCTCGCGTATCGCACAGGGCCAGGGCGGAGACTCTGGAGCGAAAACGGCGCAGAAATTCGAAGACTATATATCCGCCAATGGAGCAGACGATAAAGGCGGCTTTGCCGATGCCCGCCGCGTCCATGATGCGCGCGATATCAGCGGCATGTTTCGCCATCAGCGCGGGGCCTTGGCCAATTTCCGACTCTCCGTGCCCGCGCAAATCGGGAAGGATGAGCCGGTAGCGCGACTGGAGCGCAGGAATGATGGGCAGCCAGAATTCGTGATGCGCGGGAAACGGGTGCAAAAGAATGACGGGCGGCCCCTCGCCCTGAATGTCGTAAAAGATTTCGGCGTCGTCGCTGCGCAGGCTCTGCATCGCGATTCAGGGTATCAAAAATCAGCTCTCAAGTTGCTCAGGTCCAAGCTCTCAGCTCGAAGCGAACATCTTCGCGCGTCTTATTTCGGCGTTTCAGCCGGCAACGGTGTGGGGCGGCTGCACCACGACTGGATAGACAAACGGCTCTTCGGGAATGATGATCCAGGCGAGAACGTAAGCAACTACGCCGGGGAAACAGCCTGATGCAAACGTCAGGAAGACCCACAGAATGCGTACCAGCGACGTGTCGAGATCGAGATGCTCGGCTAGCCCCGCGCAGACTCCCGCGATCTTGCGGTTCACCCGCGAGCGCGCGAGTTTAGGGGCGCATTGAGAATGCGCGACCGCGCGTCCACAGTTGGAACAGTAACGGGATAGATTCGAGATCGCCGTGCCGCAGGCGTTGCAGTATAGTGTGCCGGAATCCATGGTGTCCCCCCTTGGGTGATTATACGAGCGTCCGTTCCGAAATGTTCCGCGGCGGACAGCCCAGGAGGCGCCCTAAAGCAGTTTCGAACCGACCAACCGCGCCACTTCCCTACTCCCTGTAGGCATCCTTCATCAGCTTGCGGGCCTTGTCGGCTTGTGCGTTGCCGGAGTCGACGACCACCACCGCTTGATATTTCTTCATGGCCGCGTCGCGGTTCTGCATCTGGTCATACATCTCGCCCGCGCCTAGATCGGCCTTTTGGAGCAATTCAGGATCGACCCCGCTCACCTCGCCTACCTGTTCGTAGACGGCAGCAGCAGCGGAGTATTTCTTCTCGGCGCGCAACACTTCGCCGAGAGCCACGCCCGCCATTTCGTAGTGCAGACTACCGTATTTTCCTTCGCGTCCGTTTTGCCAGACGCGGCGATACTGATCCTCGGCCCGCTCAAGCTGGCCGGAGGCGCGCAGCAGATTTCCCTCTTCTATCGGCAGCAGGTAGTTGCGTGGAAAGCGCGGCGCTAGCGCGGAAGCGATTTCGAGCGCGTCGGAGTAGCGATGCTCGCGGCGCAAAAATACCAGAAGCACCATGGCCGCATCCACGCTGGTTTCTCCGTTGGCGCGATACGCATCATACAAATATTGAATGCCTTTTTGCTTGTCGCCGCCGAGGCCGGCGAGCGCAACCGCAACCTTGACCGCAAATGACAGGCTGCCCATGACGTAATTGTGGGTGCCGACGACGAGCTTGGCATCGGTGTACTGGGGATCGAGTTCAAGAACGCGCTCATGGTCGTGGCGCGCTCCCACGGCGTTGCGCAGCGCGGAAAACCACGCCCGCTCGATCAGCGCGGTATAGAGGGCAAATTGAGCGCGTGTCACGCCGCGGGCGTAGAGCATGTCGATGTCGTCGGGATTGCGGTCGAGTTCGGCGTTTTCGATCTTTGCTGCCTGTTGTTCCAGTTGCTTGATGCGCTCTTTCTGAACGGGATCGGCCGGGCGGTGGGCAAGTCCGATAAAGCTGTCATTGGTGTATTCGCCGGTGTTGATCGCTCCCATGCGATAGAGTTCGCGCACGAGCAGCGTGGAGAGCAGATGATTGATGGCAAAGGGATCGCCGGGATGGCGCGCGACGATGGCTTCAAAGTCATGAATAGCCGCATCGAGGTCGAGGTTGTAGAAATGCTCGTAGGCAGCCTGGTTGAGCGGATCGGCGGGCCGGATGCTCCCATCTGCTGGACCGGCAGAGTGGCCGAGCGTTACCAGAGTCATGAAAGTTAAGAACAGCACGGTCAGGAATCGCAGGGATGGCGACAGGAACTGAGCGTGCCTCAGCCGTGCGCCGGGGCAAATGCGAAAACTGAATTTGTGGGGCAAGCAGCATCAAGTTTAACCGATCAGGCATCGGTGCCACGAGGGCCGCCGGGAGTGCCATGTACACAGAAGTTCCGGCGACGCAAGGTGGTGAATCGGGGGAACCAAGCCGGATACGTCCGCAACGGAGTGAGGTTGTGCAAAATATAGAGGAAACTCGCGATTATCGCGTAATTCTTGCCATCCTAGCGATCGCCACCCCCCTTCGGCGAGCGGGTAACTGCTGTCTTTGTAATCGGTGATTTTGGTGATCCGCTTGCGGGTAAAAGCCGGACCCCAGAGGAAGTGTGACATGGCAGAAGTCTTGGATCAGGCCCAAAACGAGTTTTGGCGGCCGCCCGCGAAAGCCGCGGACCTAGCGGCCGGCCAGGATCGCAGTGAGACCTGCAACGATTGTGGAACTGAGTTCATTGTCGGATCGCGCTTTTGCCATAGCTGCGGGGCTGGCCGGCTCCAGTCGAGCGCTTCGCAGACGATCGAAATTCCGGGCCTGATGGAGTTGAGCGCCTTCGGCAAGCGTCTTGGGCTTTCCAAGATTGCGTTGGCTGCCTTCCTGTTCGGCATGCTCTGCATGGTGGGGGCGTTGACCGTAAGTATCGTTTTCACGGCCCGAACTACCCTTGACTGGCAGGCGATCCAGATGTGGCGGATTGAATGGCTGCTGGCGGCAATCGCCAGCTTCGGCGCAGGCTGTCTGCTCAAGAAATCGGCTTAGCCAATCTTTCTTTCTGGCCGTACAAGCCAGTCTCCCCACCAGAGAAGCTAATTCCGCGAGTGTGCCGGTTCTCTCTCTGCATGAGGCTGGCTGGCCCTGCGCGGCTGGGTCATCCGGTAGAGGTGATGAAGCGGGCCCATGCCCCGGCCCAGCGGTTGAGCATTCGCGATCGCCGCCGAGACATAAGCCTTCGACAACAGCACTGCCTCCGGCAGCCCGCGCCCATGGGCCAAATGGCAGGCCAGAGCAGTCGCAAAGGCGCATCCCGTGCCATGGGTGGAAGTCGACCGCTGGCGCTCCGCCTTGAAGACCTCCTGCTCGATGCCGCGCGCGGTCGTGAAGCTCAGCAGATCGACCGCTTTCTCCAGGTGGCCACCTGTCACGACCACATTCGTCGCCCCCAGGACATGCATCCGCCGAGCCGCTTCCCGCATAGACGCAACCGACTCGCCGACCGAAGTCGCCGCAGTCCCGGCCGATGGAGCCGCACCCATCGGCAACGGAATGCTCATCAACCGGCCGCCAGAAAGTGCGGTTGCCTCATCCAGGTTGGGCGTAACAACCTCGGCAAGCGGAAAGAGCCGCTCGATCATCAGGCGCGTTCCAGCAGCATCGAGCAGTTCCGCACCGGACGTTGACCGCAAGACCGGGTCGACCACCACATGGGGTAGCCGCGCTTTTTCAAGGAAGTCAGCCACGATCGCGACCACCGGGCCGGTCGCCAGCATCCCGATGTGAATGGCTCTGATGTCGAAGTCCGAAGCCAATTCCCGCAGGCTGTCGGCGATGGTCCGGGTGTCGGCTGGCTCAACTCGCCGGACGCCCTGGGTGGACTGGACGGTGAGCGCCGTGACGCAGGCAATCCCATAACATTCATGGGCAGCGATGGTCTTTATGTCTGCGGTAACGCCTGCGCCCGAGGATGGATCGAAGCCCGCGATCGACAGGACCACTGGGGGTTGGGAGGGCACCGGATCACTGTAACTCAAAGACGAAGCGAGGGGAATTCCACTTTTTTGGCATGCCTTGGCCATTCCAGATTTTGAGGAAAGCAGTCAACAACCAAGACTCGCATACCGCCCGCCCGTAAGGCATCCTACTGAGCTACGCACTGAAAGCGGTGCAATGTGTTAACCACTTCGTTAACGGACAAAACGGCAAGGCGTTTATTATCAGCATCTTAAACGAAAAAAACCCGCAAGCCGCTAATTCTATGATGGTTACGAGAGTTCAGCGACCCTCCTCATTCTACCAATTGGCTTTCTGGTTAACAGTAGCCACTGTCTGCTTTCAATCACATAGCGAATAAAAGTCATCGTTTCATCGTGCTAAGCCATTGATTAATTACCACTTAGTACATAATCTTAGGGATTTTTCTGATTGACTTAACCCCGCCATCCCCGTAGCATCACACAATCGTTTGACGAAGGAGCAGACGACCAAACACGACTTCAACGGAGGTAACTGAATGCGACGACGTTTAGCCGAAGGTCTGGCCGTGCTTTTATCGGTAGCCAGTCTGGGGGCGGGAGCCGCATCCGGGCCAAGCCTGGAAGCCGCCAAGGTCACCAAACCGCAGGTCACAGCGACCAGTGGACACACGAGCCCTAAAACCAAAAGGGCCTATCAAGTGGGCACCGCGTCCTGGTACGGAGATTATTTCCAGGGTAAACAGACAGCCAGCGGTGAGCCATTCGACAAAAACGATTTGACAGCCGCTCACCCCACACTGCCTCTTGGGACGTTCGTTAGGGTAACCAACCTGAAGAACGGCCGGGCTGTCATCGTGCGAATCAATGACCGGGGTCCCGTCGTGGATGGCCGGATCATTGATCTTTCCTACAATGCCGCGCAGAGTTTGGGATTCAAAGAACGGGGTTTGCAGACTGTCCGTTTGGACATCTATCACCCCGCTACTATTGCGCGACTCGAACCCGTAGCCAAGCTCAACTAAACCCGATAAACTCGCAGGCGATGGTCGAGAATAATGACCCACGCCAGCGGTTGATCGTTGCACTGGATGTATCTACCGGCGAGGCCGCCCGCAAGATCGTGGCGGCCGTCGGTGACTCCGCCTTGGCCTACAAGGTCGGAATGCAGCTCTACACTGCGGAAGGCCCGCCCATGGTTCGCGAGCTGGTGGCTTCCGGGCGGCGTATCTTCCTCGACCTCAAATATCACGACATTCCAAACACAGTGGGCGCAGCCGTAGGCGCAGCGGCCAAGCTCGGCGTGAGCATGCTGACCGTGCACGCGGCGGGCGGGGGCAAGATGTTGCGCGCGGCGGCCGAGGCCGCAGAGAAGGCCGATCCCAAGCTGCTTGTGCTGGCCGTAACCGTCCTCACCAGCCTTGACGATGCGGATCTTGGAACACTAGGCATGCGCGGGGGTGTCTCTGATCAGGTGCTGCGTCTGGCGGCGCTGGCGTTGGCGAATGGCTGCCGAGGCATCGTGGCCTCGGCGCACGAATGCGAAGCGCTGCGCGAAGAGTTTGGGCGCGAGTTCGTGATCGTGACGCCGGGCGTAAGGCCGGCGGGTAGCGGGCACGACGACCAGGCGCGCGTGGTCACGCCGGCGGAGGCGATCGCCGCCGGAGCATCGTACATTGTTGTCGGG
>JBAWAI010000583.1:0-2802 GCA_049589215.1 Terriglobales bacterium
GCCCGAAGAGAAGAAAGCGCAACCGGAGAAGTCCGCCAAGCAGGAAGAGAAAACGGCTCAGGAACATTCGCAGCCGGCAAAGGCTGAAGAGAAGGTGCAGCGCGCGAGCGGCGGCGGTCGTATACCAGCGGAGCGTTACAAAGCCAATTTCGGACGAGAGCACACCTTTCACGTCAGCCAGGGTGAATATAGCGGCGGACGACGCTTCCAGTACGGCGGATATTGGTTCGGGTTCGTAGACTCGTGGCCCAGTAACTGGCTCTATACGCAGGACGTTTTTGTGATCGAGATCGACGGCATGTATTACCTCTGCAACCCGTCGTATCCCGGCGTCAACGTCGCACTCAACGTGACTCTGTAGCGCGTGCACTTGCGGGGTGTGGCCAACTTCTCGCACCCCGCGCTTGTTCCGCCGGCAACGCGCCAATTGTGAGTTCCTCAGATTGGCGGCGTCCGAAAACGAGAAAGGCCTTGGCTGTGGCACGACGAAACGTCGTGCCCTCCCATCTCTTCTCTCAATTACTCCCGCCTACTCCGCCTGCTTTGTGATGTTGAGCAACACTCCTACGCAAGCCAGAGTTACAAACAACGAAGACCCTCCATACGAGACAAATGGCAGCGGAATGCCTTTGGTCGGCATCAGCCCGAGCACGACGCTGATGTTGATGAAGGCTTGCAGGACGATCATGCTGGTGATGCCGACGGCGAGGAAGCGTCCGAAGTTGTCTTGCGTGCGCAGGGCGGCGCGCGTGCCACGCCACAAGAAGATGGCGAAAAGAATGATGACGGCGAGCGCTCCGACCAGGCCCAGCTCTTCGGCGGTCACGGCGAAGATGAAGTCGGTGTGCGGCTCGGGGAGATAGAAGAGTTTTTGCTTCCCTTCCATCAGGCCCAGGCCGGTGATGCCTCCAGTGGAGACTGCAATGAGCGACTGAATGATGTGGAAGCCGAAGCCCTTGGGATCAGCGTAGGGATTCAGGAAAGCCAGGATGCGGCCGCGGCGATAGGACACGTGCGAGATCAGGAGATAGAGCGCGGGCAGCGATGCCAGGAATGCGTAACCGAAATAGCGCAGGCGAATGCCGGCGACGAACAGAATGCAGGCGGTGATTCCCGCGCAGGCGATGGCGGTGCCGAGGTCAGGCTGGAAGACGATAAGTCCGAGAAAGGCCATGGTCGGAACGAGGGCGGGGAGAAGCGTGTTGCGCACGTCGTTGATCGAGGCTGCTTTATTTTCGATCGTCTTCTCTTTCAGGAACCAGGCCAGAAACAGGATGAGCGCGGGCTTGGCTAGCTCCGAGGGCTGAAACGAGACCGGGCCGAGATGAAACCAGCGGTGCGTGCCGTGGGCACGGTCGAGAAAGAAGACGGAGATCAGGAAGAGCGTGGTGAGCCCGAGAAGCGTGAAAACCAGCGCCGGATGCTGGAGGCGCTTGTAGTCGACTTTCATGGCGATGACCATGGCGGCGAGACCGGCGACTGCCCAGATCAGTTGTTTGGTGAGGAATTCATAGGCGGAACCGAAGCGCTCCTTGGCCATGACGGCCGACGCGGAGAAGATCATGACCAGGCCGATGAAGACGAGCAGGGTGACTACGGTAAACATCCAGCGATCGACACTGACGCGCTTGGCCATTGATTTTTATTTGATCACGGAGAGGGAGAGGCGAGGAGTAGTTTAGGTTGCGGATTGGCGGCCGGGGATAACTTTGCTGGTTCCGATCGCGGCAACGGCACAGAATAAGATCGGCGGGCGGTGCGGTGGATGCGCGGACAGGAGTGTCGGCGCCACGCACAAGCCGATTCAGGCGCATTTGGCGGATTTTGGTAGGATACCGCACGTTTTGTCCGGTACCTCAGTCACTTTCGCCCTTTTGGGTGGAGACGTTACCATCGGAAAGGATGATACTGGAATCCCTCCTCATAAGCCGGGACGCCGCGCTGCTGGCAGTCTTGCAGCCAACGCTGGATAAGATCTCGGTGCGGATGGAAGTGTGTCCGGAGTGCCGGGCAGGCTTTGAATTGCTGCGCAAATGTAAGTTTGACGCGGTAATTATCGACTGCGACGACATGCCGGGGGGCATCGACCTGCTCGCCAACCTGCGCACTGCGGCGAGCAATTCGAAGTCGGTGGCGTTTGCCGTGCTGAATGGCAAGACCACCACGCAGGAGGCGTTTCAGATGGGCGCGAATTTCGTGCTTCAGAAGCCGCTCAGTCCGCTGCATGCCTCGCGCTGTTTCAATGCGGCGCTCAACTTCATGGTGCGCGAACGGCGGCGCTACTTCCGGTATCCGGTGGAAATTGCGGTGCATCTCAAGTTGCCGCAGAATCAGGAACTCAAGGCAGTCTCAACCAATCTGAGCGAAGGCGGGATGGCGATCCGGATGGCGGTCAAGCTGACCAAGGACACGCCAGTGTCCTTACGATTCACTCTGCCAGCAACGAACACCACTCTGGAGTTGAAGGGCGCGGTGGCGTGGATCGATGGGACGCGGCAATGCGGCGTTCGCTTCCTCGAAGTGCCGCAGAGTTCGCAGTATCAACTCGACAAATGGCTGACGGACCGGCTCAAGGGCGAGATGCCGCATCATCTGCTGGCGCACTCGACATAGGACTACAGCCGCGAGTTGCGAGCGTCGAGTTTCAAAGAAAATCAAAACCGAAAACTAATCGGCGGGTTGCGGAGTGGTCCACTCCAGCGCAGGAATGCGTTCGGCCTGCAGCCGGGCGAGCTCAGCCTCGGCTTCAGCGCGCACGCGGTCGTGGAAGGCGTGAGCGCTTTGGCGATGGTCAGCGCCGAG
>JBAWAI010000584.1:0-60865 GCA_049589215.1 Terriglobales bacterium
CGCCGCGCCGATTCTTGTCTGGCGCTAGCTTCTGTGTGCCACTTTTTTATGTGCCACTCTTTCTGCGCGGATGCTTTGCGTGGGTCGTGTGGGTATGCGCGGCGTGAGTGGCATGCGTTGTGTGGGCGTGCGTGGCGCGCGCGCTCTTGGCCTTGCGGCGAGCGGGCTCGCGAATGGATTGAACGCGGCCCTTGCCTTTTGGGTGGGCCGCGGTCGCGTGGTTGGATTTGGTGGAGACCGCGTTCACGCGATGGCGAGGCCGTGCTGCGATCGTGTGAACCGTGTGGGCTGAAGTGCCAGTCGTGGTGGAGCTGCTGGCCCCGCTGGAGGCACTTGTCATGCTGCGGCTGCTCGAGCTTCCTGACGCGGAGCTTCCGGCGGCTGCGGAGGCGGCTATGGTGATGGGCTGGGCTTCCGCTTCGTCATTGCCGAACCAGAACTGGAGTTCGGCGAGGTTGTCTCCCGTCAGGTGGCCGGCTTGCCAGGTGTCATTATCTTCGAGACCGTGCCAGAATTTCGGATCCTGACGATGGGCTTCGACGCTGCTGTTCCAGCGATAGGACTGGAAGGTTGCGATGATGTTGACGGCGTAGGCGGCGGCCAATGGAGCGTTGCCTTCGATGATGACGAGATTGTCATCATTCTTGCTGGATGCCTTGAAGCCGAGATTATGCGATCCCGTCATGATCACCGGGTTGGCTCCGAATGGATCGAGCACAATGACCTTGCTGTGGACGTGAACGCCCGCGCCGAGAAGCTCGGGCACCCATTTTGAATAGTTATTCTTGATGTTGGCCGGGACCATGACGTCATGGCCGAGACGCACGGGCGGCTCGATTCCGCTGTTGTAGAGCGCGACCGAGTGCGCAGGCGTGGTGGGATCCATACTGGCGGCCGGCGGCTTTTTACCTTTGGCTGGAACGTTGTCTTCGGTGAGATACGGGATTTCCTGGTTGACGACACCCTTGATGTAGAGATTCGGGTTGTAGGTGGCGTTGTTGTCCTCGTGATGGCGATTGAGAATGTTCTGGAGGAGCGTCCACTTCTCAGGCTCATCGTCGGGTTGGAAGACGCCGGGATTGAAGAACAGGAAGAGGATGCCGTCTTTGGCGGCGTTGATAAGCTTGCGCGCGTAGTCGAGATCTTCGGCATGCTGGGTGGGAACGAACCAGGGCGTGATTTTGCAGCCATCGACCTGGTAAATGTTGCACTTGGAGTCGGCGGCGGCGAGGGTTGGAGGATAGGCGCTGCCGGCGGCCTGATAGCGATCCCAGGCGTCGAGGAAATCCTGAGCGACGGCGGCATCGTCGATGATTAATCCGTTGTTGGCCTGAGTGCAAAGGCCGGTGATGGTCCAGTTGGTGCTGCCGGTAAGGACCTGGAGCGGCTTACGATCGGCGTCGCAGACGACGACGAATTTATTGTGGGCGAAGTGGCCCTGAGGAACGAGCCGGTCGTAGACGCGGATTTTTGTTTTGAGAGTGGCGCGCACGGCCTTGTTCTCATCGTTGTCGGGCGGTTTGAAGGCGCCATTGGCGAGGATGAGATTGCAATCTTCGCCAAAGGCCTCGAGGGCGGCAATCAATTCGGGATCGTTGAGTTCATAAAGGGCGGCGAAGATTTTGCAGTTTTGTTTCTTGGCGTCTTCGAGCAGGGAGAGTATCTCGGGGCGCAACAAGCCGCTGAGTTCGTTGCGCAGAGGATTGCCGACGGTACCGATGATCTTTTTGATATTGGAACCTTTCGGAACCGTGCTCATGGCGCGCGAGACCCACTGCGCGGCGACGATTCCCTTATTGAAGTAGGAAGACAGGTGACCAGTGCATTGGCCAGTGATGCTTAGAATCGGCGTGATAGGGCTGGCCAGCTCTTCTTCCAGCGTGAGGTTGGTTTGGTCGGGCCCGACGACGGGCAGAATGCGATATTGGACGCTGTCGCCGGGCTGGACGCCGTAGTCCCACCACATGAATCGCTGGACCGGAAACTTCCACGGCAGATCGGCCGTATCTTTATCGGAGAATCCGACGAAGCCGTGGAGATAGTCAGTCTTGCCGGCGAGAGTGCGCTCAATGGCGAAGCCGCGACACCCCGGAATCGGCTTGCCGTCGGTGGGAATCCAGACCAGACAAGTGTGGTCGCCATTGTCGTAAACCTTCAGGTCGATACTCATAGAATTTCTCCTGCGGGACCGGTCGGTCTCCGCCGCAAATGGTTAAGGTTGGACGAGCGCACCAGAAGACGATTGCTCACGCCGTCTTCTTGGCCGGCACGGTATGTGGAGCAGTCTTCGTGTGCTTGCTTCGCTTGAAAATACCCAGCATGTTTTTCAGGTTGACGACCAGATCGATGGCGTTGCTGGTGGCACTCTTGAGCTGAGGAGCGTCAGAATTGGGTGCGGCCGTGGCCGCGATGTTGACCGCGTCCTGCAGGGCGGTCATGGCAGCGGCTTTCTTTTCATGGGAAGGGCTGGTCTGCAGAGTGTTCTCAACATCATTGACGGCGCCTACCACCTGGGTAAGCAGAGAAGCGACTTGATCGGTCTTGTCTGGCATAAATCCTCCTTGTTTGTGCGCGGCAACCGGTATCGATCGAGGAAGACCGACGTCGTTATTGCCGCTTTCAAGATGTAAAGCGTGGGTTTGGGGAAAAGCCCGCCACGTGAGACGGGGAAAAGGTGTAGGCGCATTTCCCACCTAGAGATTTCGCAGGAGCAATCCGGGATAGGTTGTGCTAATATGCTCACCCAAGATGAGGCAGTTATGGCCGGGCCAGATGCAGAGATCACACGGCTATTGCATCGCTGGAAAAACGGCGACCAAGAAGCCGAAGCAAAGTTATTTGAACTGGTATTGCCTCAGCTGCGCCTGCTGGCCGCACGCTACCTGCGCCGGGAGCGGAGCGGGCACACCCTTCAGCCCACCGCTCTAGTCAACGAGGCGTTTCTTCGACTGGCCGCCGCCAAGAGCGTAGATTGGCGGGATCGCGGGCATTTTCTGGCTCTGGCCGCGAGAGTAATGCGCCGTTACCTGATCGACCATGCGCGCGCTCGTCCCGATGTGCATTTTCTGGCCCTGGAAGGTATTCCCGAATATGTATTGAGTAACCGCACCAAGCTGGAGTTAGTGGTGGCGGTGGATGAGTTACTCAATGAAATGGCGAAGGAGTTTCCACAACGGCGCTCAGTGGTGGAGCTTAAGTTCTTTCTCGGCTTGACAGATGAAGAAGCAGCAGATGCGCTAAGCCTGAGCCTGCATACCTTTCAGCGGGAGTGGTACCGGGCGCGCCGGTGGCTTTTTGAGCGATTGAGTACAAAGAAATGGAACGGAGTGTCGAAGGCGATCGGGGCTTGATGGAGCTGGTTGCGGCTGCGCTGCAACAACCGGCTGAGTTGCGCGAATCCTACCTATGCGACGCCTGCGGGGACAATACACAACTACTCCAGGACGCCACTGACCTGCTCAGGGGCGAAGAAGAGATGGGGTCTTTCCTGCTGCATCCCGCGATTGCATTTCAGGAATATCCACGCCCATTTCAATCGGGACAGACGGTGCTGGAACGCTTTGAGGTCACGCGCGAGATCGGGGAAGGCGGAATGGGGATCGTGTATGAGGCCTTCGACCGGAAGGTGCACAAGCGGATTGCGATCAAGGCAGCAAAGCCGGGGTTTCAAACGCGACTGTCGCCGGAGATCGAAAGCGCGCTGGAGGTGACGCATCCGAATATTTGCCGGGTCAACGAAATCTACACCGCGCAGACGGAGCACGGCGAAGTTGATTTTCTGACGATGGAGTTTCTGGACGGGAATACGCTGACCTCTTATCTGGGAAGCGACGCGAAAATTCCGGAGGCGGAAGCGTTTGAAATTGCGCGCCAGCTTTGCGAGGGACTTGCGGAGGCGCATCGCCGGGGCATTGTGCATCGCGATCTGAAGACCGGAAATGTAATCGTCTGCCGGAACCGCAAGAATGGACTGCGCGCGGTGATCACCGATTTTGGGCTGGCGGGAGCGGACACTCAGCCGTGCGAACTAGGCGGCACGCCAAGATACATCGCGCCGGAATTGTGGACCGGCGGGCAGGCGTCGAAGGCATCGGATATCTATGCGCTTGGGATTATTCTTTGCGACATACTTACGCGCACGTCGCACGATTCGCAGCCGCTCAATGATTTTGCCAGCAAGCTTTCTTCGGGCTTCGCGCCCGAGGCGGACGATTCCGGTCCGAAGACATTATTAAAGGGAGTGCACGGGCGGTGGGCGCGGACGATTCTGCGTTGTGTCGATCCGCTACCGGAGCGGCGACCGGCGGACGTGAGTGAAGTGATGGCGGGGCTGAAACCGCCGTCGCGATTGAGGCTGGTGCCTCTTTCGGTTGTGGTTGTGGCGCTGGCGGCGATGGCGTTCCCTGGTGTTCGCGGGCGAGTGCATGATGAGTTCTGGCCACCGCCAAGTGTGCGGCTGGTGGTGCTGCCCGCATCGGTTTCGGCGGGAATGAGGGTTGACTCGGGCGGTGCTTTGCAGGACGCCTCAGACCGGATCTCGCATTTGACGGCGGAACGGCGCACGGTGGCGGTAATTCCGCCGTCGAAGGCGCGGGAGATGCAGATCCGAACTCCGGAACAAGCGCAGCAGCGCGTACACGCCACACACGCGCTAGAAACGACGATGCGCCAGGACGGCGACGATTGGGTAGTGACCGGCGCGGTCATCGATTTGCAGACGCAGAACCACCTGCGGGATTTTTCCGCGCGCTACTCGAAGACGACACTGGGAGCTTTGCCGGAAGCGCTGGCCGGCGAAGTATCGAACGCACTCGACCTGCGCGGCAAACCGAGCGAAGTTATTTCGCCGGCGGCGACGGAATCTTACGATCGCGGACTTTATTATCTTCGCCCTGAATCGCGGAACGTGGATGAGGCGATCCGCGGATTTGAAGAAGCGAGCCGCCTTGATCCGCGGTCGGCGTTGCCGTTGGCCGGACTGGTGGAGGCCGAACTCGACAAGTTCGATGAGACGGGTGCGCCGGAGCATATGAAGCAGGCGGAAGCAAACCTGCAACTGGCGGAGAACCTTGATCCGGATGCGGTGAGCGTGCATCTGGCGTCGGGCTTATTTAACGAAGCCCGAGGACAAAACGCCCAAGCTATCGACCAGTACGAGCGGGTGGCTAACCTTGAGCCGCGGAATGTGTATGCTTTGATCCGGATTGCGGGCGTGTACGACAAAGAGAATATGCCGGAGCGGGCGATTACTACTTACCGGCAGGCGGTGAAACTGGATCCATCGTTTTACGATCCGCACGAATATTTCGGTGTGTTTTATTTTCATCGCGGCCGATATGAGGAGGCGGCGGAAGAGTTTCAGCGGGTGATCGACCTGGCGCCCGGAGTGTATAACGCATACACGAATCTGGGAGCGTCGCTGGAAAAGTTGGGGAGGGTCGACGATGCGGTTAAAACGTTGCAGAGTTCGCTGGCGCTACGAGAGACGCCGCGAGCGCTGAACAATATGGGCGATCTCTTGTTTTCCAACACCCGGTTTGCGGAGGCGCTGACTTATTTGCAGCGGGCATCGGCGCTTACGCCGAACGATTACGTGATTTTGCTCAACCTCGGAGATACGAACCGTCATCTGGGAAACATGAAAGAGGCAAAAGCGGATTATCGAAAGGCGAAGACTTTCGCGTTGGCGGAATTGAATCAGAATCCGAGGAGTGGGTATCCACGGGCGGTGGTAGCTTACTCGTCGGCGCGCTTAGGAGATAAAAAGCGAGCCGAAGATGAGATTGGGCAGGCACTGCGAACGGCTCCCGAGGACAATACGGTGATTCATCGCGCGGTGCTGACCTATGAAGTGCTGGGCTTGCGGGCGGAAGGGCTGACGGTGCTGAATGGGGCGACGCCCGACCTGCTGCGCAGCCTGGAAAAAGACCCCGACCTGGCGGACTTTCGCCAGGATTTACGCTTTAGACAGTTAGTGGGAAGAAATTCAACGCAGTAAAGCGTCACCACATTGAACCTAGGAGAGAAGACAATGGCAGACAAGACAAAAGCGCACGGTCAGACGGATCCGATCGTGAAGCCAAATAACACGCAGCAGGCAAAACCTCTGACCGACCCGATCGTCAAGCCGAACAACCCTTCGGGAGCAACGGCGCAGACGCAGACAGATCCCATTGTTAAGCCGTAGGTAGATCGCGCGCGAGAACCCAGGGACAATTTACTTCGGCTTGCGCCTGGCAGGTTGCCGGGCGCAGGGTCGAAGTGTGTCCGGCGGCAGCCCCCAGCGGCCGGGCCGTCACGATTTTCGCGGTGCTTATCGAGACCGGTGGAACTCGTGCCTTTCCCGGTTACTCAACCTCAGTTGTTTCATGGCCTTAGATCGCGGCTGGCTCGTGTAGCTCTTGCAGTCGAGCGGCTAAGAACTTTAAATACTCTTCCATTCCTTCGCCGGTTTTTGCGGATAGTTTGAATACCGGCATGCCCGGACGAACGGCCTGGATATTTTTGTATGCGGTGTCCCAGTCGAATTCGACCGCGCCGGCTAAGTCGATTTTGGTGACGATGGCGATGTCGGCGCTGTTGAAGATGGTTGGGTACTTCAGCGGTTTGTCTTCGCCTTCGGTTACTGAAATGAGAACGAACCGGAGGTCTTCGCCTAAGTCGTACGACGATGGACAGACCAGGTTCCCGACGTTTTCGATAAAGAGGAAATCGAGTTGGTTGAGATCCCACCGATCTCCTTGTTCTGCGGCGAGCGCGCTGTCGATCATGGCGGCTTCGAGGTGGCAGAGGGTGCCGGTGGTGATCTGCTTTACTGGGGCCTGGCTGCGCGCTAAACGTTGAGCGTCATTTTCTGTGGCTAGATCGCCAACCAGAGCGGCTACTCGAAAGTTCGGCCGCAGCAGGGTGAGAGTTTTTTCGAGGAATGCAGTCTTGCCAGAGCCGGGGCTGGAGACGAGGCTGACCACAAAAACTCCAGCGGCGTGAAAGCGATCGCGCAGGCCTCGGGCTATCACGTCATTTTGCTTGAGAACATTTTTGCGGACTTCGATCAAACGGGGTTCGGGGCGCATTCCTCTATCTCCAAAGCGAACACTTCGAGTTCTTTGCCCTGCACGATTTGAGAGCAGGGAGTATTGCATTCCGAGCAACAAAATAACTGCAACGAGCTAAGCGGGCGCTGGGCCTGACATTTGGGGCAAAAGATCACTACCGGGATTACTTCGATGATTAGGCGCGAACCTTGCAGCGGAGTGTTTTCGCACGCCATTTCGTAACAGGAGAGTAAGGCTTCTTTGACGACCCCGGAGAGGGCTCCTAGTTTGAGATGAACGGCGGTAATTTGCCCGCCGCGGCGATCGAGTTCTTCCTCGGCGAGTTCCACGATGCTCATCGCGATGGATAATTCGTGCAATTGGACTCTCCGGGATTAAGGACCCTTGGTTACTCGACGCGTTAGTCGTTTACTATGCAGCCGTGACCTTGCCAACCTACCTGGATTACTTTGCCATCTTCCACGAGGATGGGCACGGTGCGCTGGCCGCCCGAAATCTCTCGCATGCGAAGGCGGGCCCCCGGATCGGCTTCGACGTCATATTCCACGAACTCGCTGCGCTTCCACTCGAGCCAGTCGCGCATTTCGCCGGTGTGAGGGCAACGGGCGGTCCCGAAGAGTTCGAGCTTAGGCACGGGTGGAATCCTCGTGGTTCAACACCTCCAGCGATTCGCGGATGACGTGGTAGATCGAGGCCTGGACTTCCTGAATGCGGGGGATGTAGTCGCAGTTGACGACGATCGGAAAGTCGGCGAGGGCTTTACGCTTGATCTCGCCACCGTCGTAGCCGAGTAAGGCGATGGTCAACTGGCCGCGCTTGCGGGCCTCTTCGAGGGCCATGATGATGTTGCGCGAGCCGCCGCTGGTGGAGATGCCGATGGCGATATCTTCGGGGCGAGCCTGCGCGATCAACTGACGCAGAAAAATTGCGTCGGTGCCGATGTCGTTGGCAACGGCCGTGATGTTGGCGGGCTCGAGGGAAAGCGAAACGGCGGGGATGGATCGATAGCCTGAGGGTGGGAGCACGCAATCGATGGCGAAATCGTTGGCGTCGGTGGCGGAGCCTCCATTGCCGAAGACGATGATTTTGCCGCCGAGGCGCAGCCGCTCGTGAATAGCGAGCGTGGCGGCGCTAATCTGTTCGGCTTCTTCACGAGCCACCTGCTCGCGAAGGCGAGTGTCATCGCGGACCTTCATCAGGATGGATGAGGCGACTTCGGCCGCCAGGTGCGTGGTTCCCTGCTTTGTCGTGCCGAGGAACGGATAGAGAAAGCCGGATTCGCCGACGTCGTGGCCGAGTTCGCGGTGTTCGAAAAATACGTGCACGGTTTCCCAGAGCGTGTGATAGAGGATCTCGGTGAGTTCCTGGTGCATGAACGGGTCTTGCGTGGCCGCATCGGCCGCGTAGTCGCCTTCGAATCCGGGAAGAGCGAAGGTCATCGCGCCCCGGCTGCGGGCCTCCTGAAGCGTTGCCCAGACTTCGGGATCACCTTCGGGCGGCCCGAATCCCATGACGATGTCTTCGGGGCGGAGGATGGCTTCGATCCACGGGCGAAAGAGAACGGAGAGATCGAGCGCGGGGAGAGCTCGCTTGCCAACGATTACGGGATGAACGAACTCGACGGAAACATGTTGCGCGTCAGTGGTATAAGGACCGCGGCCAAAGGCGAGCAGACGGCCGCCGCGGAGAAAACGCTCGGACATTTCGCGGCAGGCCTCGGCGAGACGCGGCGCCTCACGCCCGAAGAAATGCTCGTAGAGCTGGTTGCGCTCGAGGAGACGCCCTTCGACGTGGCTGGCGAGTTTATAGACCGTTGCCATAGTGTTCGTCACGTGTTCGTCCGGCGATCTTGCGGCTAGCAAATTCGCGGCAGGGGGTCGCCGACGAGCATATCTACGATTCGACTGCCACCGTAAAGGGTTGTCACGAGAACCGTGCCGGCGGGCTGTTCACGAACTTCGCCGATGACTTGCGCTTCACTTCCGCCGGGCGCGAGACACAAGGCGTTGATGGCGGCGTCGGCATAATCGGGCGAGACGACGGCGAGGAACTGGCCTTCATTGGCGATGTGCAAGGGATCGAGGCCGAGCAACTCGCAGGCGCCACGGACAGTATCGCGCACCGGGATCTGATCTTCAAAAAGGACCATGCCGAGACCGCAGTCGCGCGCCAATTCGTTGAGCGAGGTCGCGGCGCCGCCACGAGTTGGATCGCGCATCCAGCGGATGCCAGGACCAGCGGCGCGAATGAGAGCTTCGACGAGCGGAAGCACGGAGCGAGTGTCAGAGCGAAGATCGGCTTCGAGATCGAGTTCGCCGCGCGCGAGCAGGATGGTAATGCCGTGATCGCCGATCGGGCCAGAGAGAAGAATCCGATCGCCGACGCGGACAGAACGCGGATCAATCGTGACGCCGGGAAGGAGGCGGCCGATGCCGGTGGTGGCTATGTACATGCGGTCGGCTTTGCCATGCTCGACGACTTTGGTGTCACCGGCAGCGATGCGAACACCGGCATCCTGCGCGGCTTTGGCCATGGCTCGAACTTCGGCTTCGAGAATCGGGGTGGGCAGTCCGGCTTCGAGAACGTAAGAGACGACGAGGGCTTCAGCGCGAGCGCCGGAGACGGCGAGGTCGTTGACGGTGCCGTTGACGGCGAGTTCGCCGATCGAACCGCCGGGGAAGGTGATGGGCTTTACGACAAAACTGTCGGTAGTGATGGCAATTTTCGCGCCGTCGATTTCGACATGAGCAGCATCGCCGAGCGGGCCGGGAGAGTTCCCGAAAAAGAGAGGAGCGAAAAGACCTTCGACCAGTTTGCGGCTGGCTTTGCCGCCGGCTCCGTGAGCCATCTCGATCTGCGGGTCACGGAAGCGTATGCGAGGAGAATCGGCCAGCAGCGCGGCGGGAGCGGCCGGGTCGCTCAAGCTACCGAACTCAGACTCACCATCACTGCCTTGCGATGTTCGTAGTTGTGATAGGCGGCGCATGATCCTTCCGATGACACCATGAGTGCGCCGATAGGATGCTCAGGGGTGCACTCGCGCCCAAACAGTTTACACTGATGCGGTTTGAGCACACCTTTGAGGACTTCTCCACACTGCGCGGCTTGCGGGTCGGTCACCCGAATGCCGGGTACCTGGAAGCGTTGTTCGGCGTCGAACTCGGCATGCTTGTCGTTGATGCGAAGCGCCGACTGCGAGATGAACCCGAGGCCTCTCCACTCGAAGTACGGACGTAACTCGAACACTTCGGCCATGGCTTTGAGGGCGGCGCGGTTGCCCTCCCAGGGAACTACGCGCTTGTATTGATTTTCGACTTTGGCCTCGCCGGCTTTCAGCTGACGCAGCAGCATGACGATGGATTGCAGCATGTCGAGCGGCTCGAAGCCGGAGACGACGATGGGCTTGCGCTCGTTGCGAGCGATCCACTCATAGGGACGACAACCGATGACGGTGGAGACGTGGCCGGGACCGATGAAGGCGTCGAGGCGCATGTCGGGAGAATCGAGAATAGCCCGGATCGCGGGAATGATCGTGACGTGATTGCAGAAGACGGAGAAATTGTGAACGCCTTCGGAGCGGGCGCGCATCATGGTGAGAGCGGTGGAGGGCGCGGTGGTTTCAAAGCCGATAGCAAAAAACATAACGTGCTTTTCGGGATTGAGGCGGGCGAGCTTAAGTGCGTCAGAGGGTGAATAGACGATGCGAACGTCCATGCCGCGGGCCTTGTGTTCAAGCGGGCTGCCGTGAGTACCGGGGACGCGCATCATGTCGCCGAAGGCGGCGAAGATAACGTTGGGGTCGCCCGCGACGGCGAGGCCGTCATCGATGCGGCCCATGGGAAGGACGCAGACGGGGCAGCCGGGGCCGTGAATCAGTTCGATATTTTCCGGGAGGATATCTTTGAGGCCGAAGCGGTAGATGGCGTGAGTGTGACCGCCGCAGACTTCCATCATGCGGTAATGGCGGTCGGTACCGGCGAGGCGACGGATTTCATCGGCGGTCTTTGAGATCAATTCGGGCTGGCGGAATTCGTCGACGAATTTCATGCAGCTTGGCTCCGGGGTTCCGTACTGCACATCCGAGACTGCCGGGTAGGATTCAATTGATATCCTCCAGCCCGTAGCCTCGAACTTCCTGCATTGCTCCGTCAATCTCTCCCAGCATTCTGAGAGTATCCATCTGGTCGGCGGCGTCCTGTTCGCTGATCTTGCTCATGGCGAAGCCGACGTGAACGAGCACCCAGTCGCCGCGCACGGGCTTATCGTCGGCCAAGAGACCAAGGTCGATTCTGCGGCGCACGCCGACTACCTCGACGACGGCAGAGTCCTGGTTGTCGGGAGAAATCTCGACAATCTTTCCGGGTATGGCTAGACACATTCGGCATCCTCCGTCGTGGTTGAACTCATTTTGCGCTGCCGGTCAAGGTTGCTTCCTCGCTAAAATTGCGAAAGAGAGTTTTATTTCGTCTTTGAGTTTGACGGTGCCGCCAGCGGCGGTTACCGGCTGAATTTCATAATCGCTCAGGCGGACGGAAAAATCTCCGGACGCGCGGAGCGTATCGCCGTTTATGGAGACCCGCGTGGAGACTGGTTGACCGCGCTTGACTCCGTGCATTGTGAGATCGCCGGCGAGCGCGACCCAGTATTGGCCTTCTCCGGTTTTGCTGGCGATGACGCTGGAACACTCGTAGACGATATCGGGAAAAGAGTCGACTTCCAAAACCTCGTCGTGCATGCGACGGTTGATTTCGTCGTGATCTTTAGCGCTGATATCGTCGGTATCGTTGAGAGATGCCGCGTGAATTATCATGCGCAGCGAACTTTGCTCGAGTGCGTCGGGATTGAGAAGGATTTCACCCTCGAAATCAGGGAGTTCGATGGTTGGACTGTGAGCGAACGCGGAAAGCATTCCGGCGGCAAACGCGCGCGCGGTAAAGGCACTCCCGTTGGTTTTAATCGAGTAGTGAAGCGTGGTTCCCTCCGGCGTTATCGCGGGTTCGGCAGCGTAATGCACTGGAAAAACCTCCCGACAAAATGCTCCCGAAGAGAACTGCGGCTCTACTCCGGCTTGCGAGCGACTATGTAAAACGTAAATTTCAGCTCGTCCTGAAGCTTTAAAGAACCGCCGGCAATCGAGGCGATCCGAATGTCGTAATCGCTTTGCAACAGCGTGAACGTCCCAAAAACGCGAGCCGTATCAATCCCCATAGCCGCTTGAGCTTCGAAGCCTAAGTCGCTGGAAACTCCGTGCAGCATCAATCTACCACTCACCTTGATACGGTAAAGATCGTCTTTCAGTTTCTCAGCCGCTATGCCGGTGCTCTCGTACGCGACCTCCGGGAAACGCTGCGTTTCCAGCACCTCCTTATTCATCACACGATGGATTTCGCGTCGATCGTCATCGCGTAACTCATCTAGAACTTCGAGGGATGCGGCTTTCACCCGGACCCGGAGAGAGGCATCCTGCAGCTTATTTGATGACATCTGAACCTCGCCCGTCCAATCGCGAATCGCAATCTTCGGGCTATGTGCGACAGCCGCGATCAGCCCGCTCGCGAAAGCCTGCACAACAAACTGGCTCGCCCTTGTATCAGCCGAGTAACAAATTCTGTCAGCACCGGTCGCCATCGAAGTAACCTCCGGGCCCTGAGAATAACATGCAAAAGCAGTCCCGTAACTCATCCGATTAATGCGATCCGTCCTGACCAGCTTGTTACATCGAGCGTAACTTCAAGTAACGATCGAGATCAGGCAACGCGCCTTGAGCCAGATCTCCCAGGCCGAACTGGCCGAGATAGCGTTTCGCGATGGGATTGGAAAGAATCAGGCCCGCCCCGAAAACGATAAGTGCCACACCGCTAAGCATGAAGAGCGTGTCTCTGTCACTGAAGTGACCGTCACCATTGTCCATTGCCACGGCAGTCTCCTTTTACCACTTGAGAAGTTACTGGGTTGAACAGTTACCGACTGAAGAGTTACCGACTGAACCAGACTTATGTTTGTACAGAACCTTGTCGATCAACGATTTTACGAGTTTCACTGCCACATCCACTGCGGCCTCAACGGCCGCGCTGAGCCCCATCTGACCTTCTTCGCCGCCGAGAGTTTCAGGTTCGCAACCGACGAGCAGAATATTCTTGACTTCGATGTTCATTGCCCGGGCCATGCGAAGCACGCTCATCGGATTCATGGAGTGCGCTTCGACGGTGGCCGGCGCGGCTGCGGAATCGTCAAGCGATTTCAAGTCGGGCTCAATAACGGAAAGCGTGCCAGCGGGCTGGCCGTGGGGGCAGGCGTCGACCAGAATGGTGGTTTCGTAGCCATCCTGCAGAGCGTAAGCGAGATCGAAGCCGCGAATGCCGAAGTCGGTGACGCAGACTTCCGCGGGAAGTTCGAGGGCGGCGAGACGGCGTGCAACTTCGACACCGAAGGCGTCGTCACCGAGGAAGATGTTGCCGATTCCGGCGACCAGGATCGTGGGCTTTTGGACGGTTGAGACCGGCGGAAACTGGTCGGGTGGGAGCGGCTCGACTTCTTCCGCATCGAAAAAGAAGCGATGACCGGGCTGGCGAAGCATGCCCATGTCGCGGCCGGGATCCTGATCGAGGACCACACAGACGTGCTGCTTGCCTTCGTAGTCCTGCTCGATGCATTCGATGGTGGCAATCTGACCGGCGAGGGCGATGTCCATTACATCGCCGCCTTTGCGGGGATGAAGACGCACGCGGGATCCCTGGCGGACTGCGACGCCGGAAATTTCGAGATGATCGAGAGGAGTTTTTTCTTCGAGGAGTTGCCATTCCCATTCATTCATTGGGCCTCCTCCTGGGTGGAAGCGGAATCGACCGGGCGCAAACCGCGCAGCACGCCGTGGAGTTTCATGAACTGTTCGACGGGCATAGATTCGGTGCGTTCGAGCATCTGGCGGGCGCGCTCGTCGGACTGGCTCATCTCGCGTTTTTCTTCGTCGGTGAGGGTCATGATGCGGAGAGAGAGAATTTCGTCGATCTCGGTGCCGTCGAAGAGATCGCCTGCGCTTTCGGGTGCGATCTTGGGATAGTCGTAAAGGATGATGGGCGAGGAGAGCAACGTGTCGTATTGGCCCTCTTCACCAACGAGCACGGGCCATGCGCCGACGTTTTTGCAGTCGGCAACGAGGGCGGCGAGGTGGTCGGGTGGGGCGAACAGCGAAATGAACTTCCCGTGATGAACGCCGAGGACGGTATGAGTTGAAACGAGCGAGCTTAGCAGGGCGTTTTCGCGGCTCGTCCGATCGGCGTCGGCGAATGGAGTGCGGTTGCGTATGCAAACTGTGACCTTGAAAAGGCCGTCCGCAACGCGCTCGCAACGGGTCTCGATTACGCCGCGAAGTTCACTCTGGTCGCGGATTATCACGCCCGCGGCGAGGCCTTGCGCATCCTTGAGATATTCGAATTCGCGGCTTGCGGGAAAGAGGAATGACTGCGACAGCGGCTTTGGCACGAGCGCATCGAGATTCGAGAGCGGCAAGATCACTTCGCGCTCTACCGCTTCCTGCCAGGGCTGATAGACACGCCCCTCCATTGTTAGTTTGTCGACAGGGTGGTAGTCAGGCTTTTCATTCGGCGGTAAGTCGCTGATGCGCGCTGTCAGTTGGCCGACTGAACGGGCGACCAACTGGAGAAAGCGAACGCGAACCTCTAGCGCGGGCGTTGAACCGACCTCGGAGTCAGCTTCGACCAGGCATTCGGTCTGCATGGTCCAAGCCTCGGTGCCGTTTTGCGCTTCGCTGTAGGACTGTGGACAGATGACGCCGAAGTTCCAGCGCTGCTGATTTTTCACCGACGATGGTCGGTAGGGATAAAGCATGTATCCCTCGTAGAGCACGGCTTTCGCGATCTGATTGACGGTCGCGAGATTCATCACATCACCTTCTCAAGTTTTTCTTCCGTGGGGATGATGCTTTCCAGCACCTCTTCCCAGGTGGGGATACCGTGCTGAACTTTGTACTGATAGAGGCGATCGAAAGCATCTTTCTGGAGGCAGAGCCACGCTGTGTTGGGATAGTAGGCCTGCATCATGTCGTGCCAGATTTTCACGGGGAGTTTAAAGCGGGCCTCTTTATCCCAGGAGATGGGCGCAACCTGCAATCCATTTTCGGCGCTGGCATAGAAGACCGTGCCGCTGAACTGAATGCAGACGGGGACTTCTCCGTCGGCAAGGCCGTCGAAATATTTGGTGGCGGCAACGTTGAAATCGAAGGTGCATGGCACGGGGAGATCGACGACCGTTGTGCCTTTGAATGACGGCACGACGAGATTGGCGTGCGTCCAGAGGAGGCTGCGCAGGGTCTGGCCCCAGCGGCTGGGGTCGCCGAAGAGGTCGAGCAAGCGATCCTGATCTTCGGCGGTGTATTTGCGGCGCGTGACTTCGAGCTGAATCTGACAGCGGAGAGCAACGGTGTGGATGGTTTGCTCGGGGTTGGCGTCTGTGAGGCGAAGTTTGAAAGCGAGCAGAGGCGTAGCCGAGTTGGCGACGACTTCGGCACCTTCGATCTGGAAAGTCAGGTCAGGCACTGAATTCCTCCACGGGCCGGGAGGACTCGGCGGGGACTTCGACGGAGCGCGCTTTTATGTTGCTGAAAAAATCGCCTAATTCTTTCCATACTTCGGTGCCGCCGGAGAGACCTTTCCAGTGCATGCGAATGATGCCGACGAGTTTGTAGCATTCGTCAATCGGAAGCAGGTAGTACTCGGCGGCGGAATAGCCCCTGGAGTAGCCGAGACGGTTGACTAGCAATCCTTCCACGTCGGACTCCATATCGTTGAGGATCGGGTTGCGAGTGACGATGTCGTTCCAGGATTCGAGAGAGAGTAGCGATTCGGTGGCACCGGCGGGGCTGGGATAGAGGGCGACTATGCGGTTCTCGAGGCTGCTGCGGAAGAAGAACGCCATATTGATGGGGACCATGAGGGTGTTCCACTCGGAATCGGTGAGATGAAAGCCGGGCAGCGAGCGGACGCGACGCGGAACGCGTTTGAACTTTACTCCCTGACCGCTAAAGAGAAGCGCGCAGGCGTCGCAGGTGCAAAGCAGCTTGCGCTCGGCAACTTCGATCAAGTGAGGATGATCGGGCCGCAGACCTAGGCTGCACAACTCGCAACGTTCGAGCGGACGCTCGCGGCGGGCGAACTGACGCAGCGCTCCAAAGCCGTCCGCGGGTTCCGAGAATTGTCCGGCGCTCATGAGTTCACTTTTTCAATTTCAATACTTAATCCGTGCCGCGCGGTTCCAGGGCGATCGGCGAACTGCCCATTAACTTGTCCAAGGCTACGAAACCGGAAGCGGGCTTCTCTTCCAAACCTTCGACTGACAGTGAGGTGAGATCGGGAGCGGCGTCATACATGGCGCCCTCGAGTGTAGCCTGCACGGTTTTGGCGGTTGAGCCGCAAGTATGCGAGCCGGTTTCGACCCGCAGACGGATGTGGCCATCGCCGATGCTCACGAGTTCGAGTTCACAACCTTGTTTGCGCAGCGTCGGACGAATGCGGTCTACGGCCTTGATGACGCGGGATTCGAGATCTTCGGGATGCAGGCCGTAAAGGATAAGGAGGCTGCTAACGAGCGAATCGCGGCCGAGGCGGTCGATGATCGTCGTTCCCTGCTCGCCGGAGTCGGCGACGATTTCGAGAGTTTTTTCGAAGGCTGCGCCGTGGAGATCCATTAATGATTGGACGAGATTTTTGGCGGTGGCGCGCAGAGCGGGATCGGCGATGGATTCGATCTGCTGCACCAGTTCGCCGATGCGCTGGATATCTCCCCGAATATTCTTGTCTTCGGCCACGATGCTCCCTGTGGGACTAAAGCCCCCATCTTTGTTCGCTCTTTGGGGCACGACTAAAGTCGCGCCCCACCCAAAAGCTAGCCTGCAACACGGCTGAAGCCCGTGCGGCACCCAAAAGCTCCCAATCAACAAAATGGAGTGAGCGCGCAGTTTTCGATACGCCGGACGTAGTTACCTGAGCACCGGCGATTCCTAACTACTACTCCCCTCACTCCCGATCACGCACGAAACCGATTCAAGGCTGGAGACCGAACATTGGTGAATGATGTGTCTCCAGAACCTTGCCATTGCCTAAATACATGTGCACGCCGCACGGCAGGCAGGGATCGAAGCTGCGCACCGCACGCATGATATCAATTCCCTTGAACTTGTCGGGACCGTTTTCCTCGAAGATGGGCGTATTCTGCACCGCGTCTTCGTATGGGCCCGGCGTGCCGTAGATGTCGCGCGGGTTGGCGTTCCAAGGAGTTGGCGGATAGGGGTGGTAGTTCGCGATCTTGCCTTCTTTGATGACGACATGGTGCGAGAGCACGCCGCGAACTGCTTCGTGGAAGCCGCAACCGATGGCTTCCTCGGGGACCTTGAAGTCAGTCCAGGTTTTGGTGTGTCCGGCATGCAACTCGGCGAGCGCCTTCTCCATGAAGTGCAGCGCCGCGCAGGCGGCGTAGACCTGGAAGTAGGTGCGGGCCCGGTCGCGCTCGATGGCGTTGCTCCACTTGGGAATCTTCCATTCGAATTCGACTTCAGGTAGCGAGGTCGTTTTTGGCAGGTACATCTTCACGCTGTGACCGGTGGATTTGATATAGCCGATGTCGACGAGGCCGGCGAGCGCGGTTGCCCAGAGGCGGGCAATTGGACCGCCGCCGGTATCCATAGCGAGGTGATCGCCGGTGCGCTTGTCGAGCCACCGCGGCGACATGACCCAGGTGTATTTGCCGCCGAAGTCGCGCTTCTGCGGACGGGGAATGGTGGTCTGGTTCCAGGGATGATTCTTATCGACCGGATTGCCGAGGGGATCGGTCTTGACGAAGGTCTGCTGATTTTTCCACTCGTCGTAATACGAACTACCGAGGAGAATGCGGATGTTCAGGTTGATATCTACCAGATCGGTGGTGACGAGCTTGCCGTCGACGACGATGCCGGGAGTGACGAACATCTTGCGGCCCCACTCCGTCATGTTCTTGTATTGATAGTCGCAATAGTCGGGATCGTTGAACGATCCCCAGCAGGCGAGCAACACACGGCGGCGTCCAACCTCTTCATAACCGGGAAGCGCTTCGTAGAAGAAGTCGAAGAGGTCGTCGTGGAGGGGAACGACCTTCTTCATGAATTCGACATACTTCATGAGGCGGACGAGATAGTCGGTGAAGAGCTGGATGGTGGGCACGGTGCCGACGCCGCCGGGATACAGCGTAGACGGGTGGACGTGGCGGCCTTCCATCAGGCAGAACATCTCGCGCGTCATGCGGCTCATGACCAAGGCTTCACGATAGAACGATCCGGTAAAGGGATTGAGCGCGGTCATGATATCGGCGATGGTGCGGAAGCCGTGCAAACTGGAATGCGGCGCGGCGGTGGATTGCGCTTTCGCCCAGACCTTCGGGTTGGTCTCCTTGACCATCTGCTCGCAGAAGTCGACACCGACCAGATTGTCCTGGAAGATATTGTGATCGAACATGTACTCGGCGGCCTCGCCGAGATTGACGATCCATTCGGCAATCGGAGGAGGCTTGATGCCGAAGGCCATATTCTGCGCGTAAGTGGCGCAGGTGGCGTGATTGTCTCCGCAGATGCCGCAGATGCGGCTGGTGATGAAGTGGGCATCGCGCGGGTCTTTGCCCTTCATGAAGATGCTGTACCCACGGAAGATGGAAGAAGTACTGTGACACTCGACGACGTGCCGGTTTTCAAAATCGATCTTGGTAAAGATGCCCAGGCTACCCACGATACGGGTGATCGGGTCCCAGTTCATTTCCACCAGATTTCCCTTTTTGCCGGGAAGATCTTTTGTCGGTGCGGTAATCGTGCTCATGGAGGTCGCTCCTGTTCTTTTAGTGGAAATCGTTCAACTTAATAGGATCGTGGATGGTATCCCGTGGTGAGTTCCGCGCGGGGATGCCGCCACTTGGGTTCCTTGTTGACGGTGGCCTGGGTCAGGGAGCGCAAAGCACGAATGGCACGGCCATAAGCGCCAACCGCTGCGCTCGACACTTTGCCGCCAGGGGGTTCGTCCATGAAAGGCATGAATTTGTCCGGAAAGCCGGGCATGGTGCAGCCGATGCAGATGCCGCCGACGTTGGGGCAGCCGCCGATTCCGGCCATCCATCCGCGTTTGGGGACGTTGCAGTTCACTACCGGGCCCCAGCAGCCGAGTTTCACGATGCATTTGGGGGAGCCGTAGACTTCGGCGAAGTCACCCTGCTCGTAATATCCGGCGCGATCGCAACCTTCGTGCACCGTCTTGCCGAAGAGCCACGTGGGACGAAGCTGATCGTCGAGTGGAATCATGGGGGCGAGGCCGGCTACCTGATAAAGAAGATAGAGGACGGTCTCCATGAAGTTGTCGGGCTGCACCGGGCATCCGGGGACGTTGACGATGGGCAGGCCGGCTTTTGATTTCCAGTCCCAGCCGAGATAGTCGGCGAGACCCATGGCGCCGGTAGGATTGCCTTCCATGGCGTGAATGCCGCCGTAGGTGGCACAGGTGCCGCAGGCCACGATTGCCAGAGCTTTGGGAGCGAGGCGATCGATCCACTCATTGGTGGTGATGGGCTGGCCGGTTTTTGGATCGGTGCCGAGCCCGGCCCAATAACCTTCTTTCTTGATTTTCTCGTTGGGAATCGAACCTTCGACGACGAGGACGAAGGGCTCGAGTTGACCTTTTTCGGCCATGTACCAGAATTTCATGAAGTCATCTCCGTTTTCGTAGGCGAGCACGGGATTGTGGAGATGCACCTTGGGAAGTCCGGGGATTGCTCCCAGGAGAACGTCTTCAATGCTGGGCTGAGTAGCTGCGGTGACTGAAACCGAGTCTCCATCACAGCCGAGACCGGCGGTGATCCAGAGAATGTGCACCTCGGCGACAGGCGAAGGTTTTTGCGTAACCCGACCGTACGGAACCGTTTCCGCTGGCATAACTGCGTTCTCCTCTCAAACTTGACTTGCCAAGAACGAAGGCCAAAACTCCCAGGACAAAGTGCGCACACGTAAAGGAGAGTAAAGAGCGGTTCTCTCCGTGATCGCAATCGTCTCCCGAAGAGGCGTTTGTGTGCGGCGTTAGAATCAATCACTCGGAGGGTCGCCCACAAGCGGGAGCTTCACTTATTCAGATCAGTGGTATCGCTATTTCTGCTATGGGGGATTCCCTGATGGCGGCGGAGTAATAGATTACGGGGTTGGCGGCGGGGAAATGGCTGGATTGGGGATGAGAGGAGACTACTACGCGGTTTTTTCGTTCATGTTCCATTGAATGGCGCGCTGCATAAGTTCGCGCGAGCTGCGGAGCGATAGTTTTTCCTTGATGTGGGCCTGGTAGGACTCGACGGTTTTGATACTGAGGTGAAGCTCTTCGGCGATCTGGCGGGTGCCGTGGCCCTCGCCGATGAGGCGAAAGACTTCGAGTTCGCGGTCGCTGAGGTCGGCGATGGAGGAGTTGCGCAGGGTTCCCGAGCCGGTAATGTAGTGCTTAAGCATTTTGTTTGCGATGCGGTCGCTGACGTAAATTTCGCCGCTTAGAATGCGGCGGACAGCGACCAGAACTTTTTCGGTGGCCTCCTGCTTCATGATGTAGCCGTTGGCGCCGGCACGGAGGGCGCGCTCGGCATAGATGGATTCATCATGCATAGAAAGGATGAGAACAGGCAGGGCAGGATGCGTGGTGCGGATGGTCTTCAGCAGATCGAGGCCGTCGGGGCCGTTCAGCGAGATGTCGAGGATGAGGACGTCGGGATGCGAGGAGGCGAGCACGTGAATGGCGCCGGTGGCCTCTTCGGCTTCACCACACACCACCAGATCGGCCTCACGATTGATGAGCAGCGCCAGACCCTGGCGGACGATAGGATGGTCGTCAACGACCAGGATTCTTTGCTTCGCGACCGCGTGAGTTTGCGTCACGCGGGGTTGCGGCTTGTGGGTCAAATTCATAGTCACTTCATTAGCGCGTCACGACGTTGCTTCATGGGCTCGAAGCCGCGCGCGGCAACACCGGAAACAGGCAAGTCACGAGAGTTCCGCCGGTGGGGACGCGGCGGACCTCGAGCGAACCTCCGACCATGCGAGCCCGGTAGTTCATGAGTTGAAGCCCCATTCCTTTGTTGCCGGCAACGTTGTTGCCGATGCCAGAGCCGTCATCCTGAATTGTAAGCGCTCCCTGCTGTTCGTCGGCAGCCAGACGAATAACGATCTGGCGGGCATGGCCGTGCTTGATGGCGTTATTGACGGCCTCGCGGGCAACATAATATAGATGCGTGGCGACCGTGTCGTCGTGGATGAGGACGGGACTAAAACACTGGAACCGGCAACTGACGCCGAATAGATCTTCCACCTCGCCTGCCCACTGTTGCAAGGCCGACATCAAGCCCTGGGCGTCGGAGACGACGGGCAGCAGGCCTCGGGCGAGTTCGCGCGTTTTGTAAATCGCCTCGTTGACGAGGCTTACGATTTTGGCAGCATCGCCCGCTTCGGCCAGGCCTTTTTCCATCAATTTCTGCTCCTGGACTTTGCTCATGAAGGCGATGCCCGTGAGATGCTGGCCGAGGCCGTCGTGCAGGTCCTGGCCGATGCGGCGCTGCTCTCGCGCGCTGATTTCGAGGATGGTTTTCTCCAGTTGCTTGCGCTCGGTAATGTCGCGAATCGCGCTGGAGACGAGCATGCCCTCTTCGGTTTCGAGCGGGCTGAGACTGATTTCAACCGGGAACTCGTGGCCGTCTTTGTGGAGGCCGGAGAGTTCTTCGCCGGCGGCGCCCATCGGACGCACGCGTGGCTCTTGAAAGAAATGCTGGCGGTGTTCGGGATGCTTCTGGCGGAGACGCAGCGGCACCAGCATTTCGAGGGGCTGCCCGAGAAGCTCTTCGCGGTGGTAGCCGAACAATTTTTCGACCTGCGCGTTGACGAGAACGATCCGGCCTTCACGATTCACGACTACGACAGCATCGGGCGCGGCTTCGAGCAGTCCGCGAAACTTGGCTTCGGCGCGTTTGCTGACGTTACGCTCCTCCTGCAAGGCCTCTTCGGTGCGCTTGAGATCGGTGATATCGAAGCCGACACCGTGAATGAACCAGGGCTCGCCGTCTGACTTGCGAATCATCTTGGCTTCGCAATGGAACCAGAGGACCTCGCCGCTGCGAGAGACGACGCGATAGGCGGAACGGAGTGGATTGCCGGTGAGAAACATTTCTGCGGCTTCGGTGCTCCAGCGCTGCTTGTCGTCGGGATGAATGTGGCTGTACCAGCGGATGGGATCTTCGAGCCATTCTTCCTGGGAGAATCCGAGGGCGGCTTCGATCTGCGGGCTGACGTAAGCTTCGCCGATGCCGCGATCGAGGTACGCCATAAAGACTACAGCGGGAATCTGTTCTACGAGGGCGCGGTAGCGGGCTTCGAGGTTAGGGAGCTGAGGAGTATCGGAGCTGAGTGGGTCGATTGCGGCACCCGGCGGCGATCCCGGTCGTGGATTTTTTTCGGGGTCCGGCGACCATGGCTTTTCGGACGCGGCGGGCGGATATACGACGCGCCGCGCGGTTGCGGGATTCAGGTGATGAGTGAAGACGGCGGCGAGGCCGTGGAGAATTTCTTCAGCCTCGGAGGGGCTGAGATCGGGCTCGGCAACTGTCAGAGCACCATCTTTGCTCGAGGGTAAGGCGTCCGATTTGGGCTCGGCTTCTCTCATAGCAAAATTTCGAGTCAATTCCAGTTCACCGAGATCTCCACCACAAAAACAACTTCGAAGCTGCCGACCCGCTGGCGGGCGCAGACTATTTGCCGGGCTTGCGCCAACTCGGTTCCTTGTTGAGCGACGCCTGCGTAAAGCGGCGCAAAGCGTGAATCGCGCGTCCGTAGGTTTGCACGGCGGCCGACGACAACAGAGAACCGGGCGGCTGATTCATGAAAGGCATGAACTTGTCGGGAAATCCTGGCATGGTGCAGCCGATGCAAATGCCGCCGACGTTGGGACAGCCGCCGATGCCACCCATCCAGCCACGCTTGCCCACGTTGCATTGCACGACCGGGCCCCAGCAGCCGAGCTTGACGATGCAGAGCGGAGAGCCGTACTCGTCGGCGAACTGGGCCTGCTCGTAGAAACCGCCGCGGTCGCAACCTTCATGCACAGTGTTGCCGAAGAGCCACCTGGGCCGCAAGGCCTCATCGAGCGGAATCATGGGCGCGCGGCCCGACGCCATGTGGAGGAGATAGAGAAGCGTCTCCATGAAATTGTCGGGCTGCACAGGACAGCCGGGCACGCAGACGATGGGAATGCCGGCGCGCGAGGTCCACTTCCAGCCGAGATAATCGGGCAGGCCCATGCAGCCGGTGGGATTGCCCTCCATGGCATGAATGCCGCCATAGGTGGCGCAGGTTCCAGCAGCAACTACGGCCCAGGCTTTGGGTGCGAGCCGATCGATCCATTCACAGGTGGTGATGGGCTGGCCGGACTTGGGATCGGTGCCGAGGGATGCCCAATAGCCTTCGTCCTTATTATGTTCATTCGGAATGGAGCCTTCGACCACCAGAATGAAGTTTTCCATTTTGCCGTCCGCGGCCTGGTGGAAGGGGCGCATGAAGTCATCGCCATTGGCGAGAGCGAGGAAGGGGTTGTGGAGCGTGACTTTTGGGATCCAGGGAATCTGGCCGAGGAGAACATCTTCAATGCTGGGCTGAGTGGCGCCGGTCATGGCGATAGTGTCGCCATCGCAACCAAGGCCGGCGGTGATCCATAGGACGTCGATCTCGGCGATCGAGATCTCTGTTGCGCGGCGAATTTCGGCATTCACCATTGCGAGTTACTTTAGCGGAGGGCAGGAGAAGCGGCAAGTTCGAGGTTCGGGGTGGCAAACTGAGCTAGCGTCCGTGGGCGGCGCCGCCTCTTAGAGTTAAGCAGGTACTGGTGGCATGAGCTACCAGGCTGCCTTTTTCGTCGGTAACGCGGCACTCAACTAAGCCAGTGGTGCGTCCTTGTTTTATTACTTTGCCCTCTGCGGTAAGAGTTGCTTTCCAGATGGGCTTCAGGAAATTGATTTTCAGTTCGAGGGTAGTGAAGGATTCGCCCTCTGCCAAATTGGTGGCGTACGCGATGCCCATGGCGGCGTCGGCGATATCGCAGAGGACACCGCCGTGGAGCGTGCCCATGGGATTGGCGTGCCGCGGGCCGGCATCGAGTTGGATGGTGGCTGATCCGGGCGAGACAGCGAGCAGCCGAAAACCAATGAGTTCGGCGATGGGAGGCGGCGAAACCTTGCCGGCCAGTTGCGCTTGAATGCGGGCCAGCATGGTGGCGTTGCTGGTGGGCGTGGCTTCAGACATATCGGCGTCGGATCATGCGATGTAGATCAGTCGATCAAAGGTTATTCAATGTAGGTGTCGTCGATGTAGCACCAGCGCCAGTTTTCTCCGGGCTGAAAGGACTGGATGATGGGATGTTTGAGCTTGTTGAAGTGGGCGCGCGCATGTTTGTTTTTTGAAGAGTCACAACAGCCGACGTGGCCGCACTCAAGGCAGAGGCGGAGGTGCAGCCAGGTGTCTCCCATTTCTAGACATTCTTTGCAACCCTGGCCGCTGGGAGTGACTTTTTGGATGGTGTTCAGGTGCTTGCAGGTCGGCATTCTTGCTCCCGTCTAAATTTGGTCAGATTTTTTTTGCAGCGGCACCGACCTCGGTAACTCCTCCGCTGTACTTCTTCACCGCAGCGGTCACCTGGGACACGGAGGAAAACAATCCTGATCATGCGGCCAGGATCTTATTGCGCAAGCCGCCATAGGCGAACGTCTTTACCATTTCCTTGTCGAAAAAGTCTTGCGGGAACCCCATCTCGATCGCGCTGGCTTCATTCAACGCTTTGACCTGATCAGGGGTCAGCGACAATTCAAGACTGGCCAGGTTGTCCTGCAGTTGCGCGATGCGGCGAGCGCCGATGATCGGAATGATTGGGATGGCGCGGTAGCGCAGCCATGCCAGAGCGACTTGCGCGGGAGAGCGTCCGACCTGCTCGCTGACTTTTTGCAGCGCGGCGACGATGCGATCAGTGCGCTCGCCCGTACGCATGAAGGACTTGCTCATGTCGGTTGTGTAGCGGGCGTCTTTGTCCTTAGCGTCTTTCGCACTATTGCTCCCGGGATGATATTTGCCGCTGAGCAAGCCGCCGGCGAGTGGCGACCACGCGACCAGCCCGAGGTTGAAGGCCTTCGCCATGGGGATGAGTTCACGCTCGACGGTGCGCTCGATGAGTGAGTACTCAAGTTGCAGGCCGATGAATTGAGTCCAGCCGCGGAGTTCGGCGAGCATATTGGCTTGCGCGATCCACCAGGCGGGAGCGTCGGAGACACCAATGTAGAGAACCTTGCCTTTAGTGACGAGGTCGTCGAAGGCGCGCATGACCTCTTCGACCGGAGTCATCTGGTCCCAGACATGCATCCAGTAAAGATCGATGTAATCGGTTTTGAGGCGTCGGAGTGAGGCTTCGACAGCTTGCACCATGCTCTTGCGGTGATTGCCGGAGGCGTTGGCATCGTCGCCGGGAGCGGCGTTGGTGTATTTGGTGGCGAGGACGACGGAGTTACGGTGATCGCGCATGAACTCGCCAAGGAAGGCTTCGCTGGTTCCGTTGGTGTAAAGGTTGGCGGTGTCGATGAAATTTCCACCCGCGGCGCGGTAGGCTTCGTAGATCTTGCGGGCTTCATCCTTGGATGACCCCCAGCCCCAGTCTTCTCCGAAGGTCATGGTGCCGAGGGAGATCTCGGAGACGCGGAGACCACTTTTGCCGAATAGACGGTAGTTCATGTTCACCTCAATCAGCGATTTGGATTCTCGCGGCGCGCGCAACGATGCAAGCTTATTTCTTAGTGGCCTTCCTCTTCGAGATGCTTCTCTACTTCTAATGCCGCCATGCAGCCGGAGCCGGCAGCAGTGATTGCCTGGCGGTAGCGGCGGTCCTGCACGTCGCCGCAGGCGAAAACCCCTGGAACTTTTGTGAAGACATTTTTGTGGGTGACGAGGTAGCCATCGTGGTCGGTTTCTAACTGCCCTTCGAATATTTTGGCATTCGGAATATGACCGATTCCGAGGAACATGGCGCTCGTCGGGAAGTCCCAACTGGCACCGGTTTTCAGATTGCGCAGGCGCAGGGCCGTGACTTCCTTTTTGCCCACGTCGAGAACTTCGTCGACGACCGTGTCGTTGAGAAAAGCGATCTTTGGATTAGCTTGCGCGCGATCGAGCATGATCTTTGAGGCACGGAATTGGTCGCGGCGATGGATGAGCGTGACTTTGCTGGCGAAGCGGGTCAGGAACGTGGCTTCTTCCATGGCGGAGTCGCCGCCGCCGATGACCGCGATTTCCTTGCCGGAGAAAAAGAAGCCGTCGCAGGTGGCGCAGGAGGACACGCCGTGTCCGATGAGTGCGTGCTCGCTCGGCAAGCCTAGCCAGCGTGCGGAGGCACCGCTGGCGACGATGAGAGTACGAGTCTGAACGACTTCTTTGCCGAAGGTCAACTCGATCGGTTGCTTGCTGAGGTCGGCTTTGCTGACGTGGCCGATGCGATATTCGGCGCCGAAACGGGTGGCTTGCTTGCGCATGTTCTCGACGAGTTCGGGTCCCTGAATGCCGTCGGGAAATCCGGGAAAGTTTTCGACCGAGGTGGTCATGGAAAGCTGGCCGCCGGGTTCGTGGCCTTCGATGACGAGTGGTTTGAGATTGGCGCGGGCGGAGTAGAGCGCGGCGGTGTGGCCGGCGCAGCCCGAGCCGATAATGACTACGTTGCGGATGTCCATAGAGTCAGTTGAGTAGATTCCAGTGGAGCGATTTGGATGCAGACGTCGAATGCCGGTTCGGCCGCCGCGAAAATCCTAAACGACAGAGTACACGGAGGTGCACAGGGGAAGTCAAAATCTTGAGGCGTTGAGAAAGACTTGAGGGGGCGGAGAAATTCATTTCTGGAGAAATCATTTCTAGAGTAATCATTCCTGGGTAAATCATTTCTGCTTTGCTTTTGGCTGCGTGCCAATGCCCATTCTGGTTAGTTCCTGCGGAACCGTTTTGCGGACGCCTAGCGCGTCGCGGTAGCGCATGAGAATGGTGGTGGCGGCGCGGAAGATGGGCTCGTAGGCGGTCTGATCGGTTGCGGGACGGCCTTCTTCGGCGGGGCAACGAGCTAGGGCAACGGAGGACTTGCCGAAACGCTCGAGGCGGATGCGGTTGACCGGTGTGTCGGAGTTGAGCATGGCGCTGGCGGTGGTGACGGCGGAGGCGCTGTCTTCGATGGAGACCTGCATCAGATCTTTGGGCTCGCGAAGGCGCAGGACAAGCGTTTCGATCATGGTGTGGGCATCGGTGCTGAAGGAATATTGCACGTTGCTGAAGGCGCCGGAGTTTGGGAACTCGCGGCGGACGCGGATCCAGTCCGCGGAGACGGCGTCGTTTTGGGGAACCTGTTGCATGCCGGGCATCGGAATGCTGGGATCGATGGTGGAGTGTCCGCGGGCAACTTCGAAATCTTTAGCGAAGACGGGCTTGGCCGGGATTTTGGCGAGAGCGGCGGAGAGTTCTTTTTGCTCTTCGGCGGAAGGTGTGCACACGTTGAGAACGTTGACCTTGACAGGCGGCGTTGACGGAGCTGGCGGCTGAGCCGCTTGAGCTATGGCTATGGCTAGGGCTAGCAGGATTTCTGGGAGCACGGCGAAATTGTAACAGGGGGCGGGGCTGGGGCTGCGCTCGCTGACCTTTTTGAGCCGGGGTTGTTGGCTCTGGGATCACGCTCGAACGAACCGGCTTTTGCTGATGCAAACTGCCCAGTGCCGTTGAGCTGCCATGGAAAATACCAAGGGCTAAAACGGACGGGCGGGGGCTCGCGGCGAGGGTTGGATTCGGATGAGAATTGGCGAGAAACCTTCCCTGGTCCTTTCTGGAGAATCAGATGGTATGTAGTTGTCTTAATCCTCAGATAAGACAAGAATTTTGTTTGTATAGGAGCTATTTCCCCACTTATCGCGCCATCCTGATACAATTCGTGACCGAGGGGGATTACATATGGTTAACTTATCTCAGATTGTAGAGCAGTTGAAGGAAGAAGCAGCGCGATTGACAGAAGAGCTTGGGACAGTACGTACTGCTCTGGCCGCATTTGGCACGACGTCGGAGAAAAAAGCTACCGTACGGAGATTGTCGGCAGCCGGGCGAAGAAACATAGCCGCAGCGCAGAAGGCGCGATGGGCGAAGCTGAAGGGCGGAAAGCAAAACATCGTCGCGATGCCAAAGAAGCGGACGATGTCGGCAGCCGCGCGGAAGAAGATCGCAGCTGCGCAACGCGCCCGCTGGGCCAGAGTTAAGGCCCAAAGCAAGGCAGCTTAAAAAAAGTCGTCGAGGGTAGAATGCCGCTTGGATCTCCTCCAGCGGCTTTTTTGTTTGCTCGTAGGTTTGTATCACTCCTCATTTCCAGACCTTCGGTCATATCTTGCTCTTAGTGCGACTTAGAGTGCATAGGAGAGGATCGACCACTGGTCGTACTCGCCGGCCTTGATTTGAAATCTGAGGCGATTCCGGAACCTTCAGGACGCTCGATCTTCGCCCGGATGGCCATCTGCTTCTGTACGATCTCTTGGATGAAGTAGCCGATTTTTGACCACGGACGTCTGCGTTTCGCGCCCCCTTGTGCGGGAAAGTGACTTGCTGCCCGTAAAGGCCGTGGTTGATCCAGCCGAAAAAGTTCATGTGGCCTTTACGCCATCGAGCCGTTCTTCGGAGGCTGGAGAAGTCCCAATGCATTCGCTTAAACGGCACTTAGGTCTGATGATCGTCGTATTGGCGACGATTGCCGCCGCCGATGATCAAACGAAGGATTTGAGTGGCGCCAGCCTGGAAGAGCTGAGCAATATTCAGGTTTATAGCGCCTCGAAGCATTTGCAGAGCGCCAGCGAAGCGCCGGCTTCGGTGACTGTTGTCACTTTCGACGAGATCCAAAAATTCGGCTACCGCAATCTGGCAGACATCCTGCGCAGTGTTCCTGGTTTTTATGTCACTTATGACCGCGATTACACGTTCGTCGGCGTACGCGGATTTGGGCGCCTGGGAGACTGGAACAGCCGCGTTCTGGTGTTGATCGACGGCCATCGCATCAACAACAACGTTCTAGGCCAGGCCATGTTGGGGAATGAGTTTCTGGTCGATGTGGACATGATCGAGCGGGTCGAGATCGTCTGCGGCGCGGGCTCTTCTCTTTATGGCGCTAACGCATTTTTCGCGGTGATCAACGTCATTACCCGTACAAGCAAAGAGGTGAAGGATTGGGAACTTTCGTTCCAGGCAGGCAGCTTTGGCACCTATGAAGGGAGAGCGACCTACGGCCATCAATTTCATGGGCTGGGCGTCCTTCTTTCCGGCACTTTCTATAACAGCGCGGGCCAGACTCTATTTTTTCCGGTATTCGACAATCCAGCTAACAACAACGGTATTACGAGCAATACCGATTACGAATCCTACAAGCACATTCTGGCGACGCTTACGTTTCACGGGTTCACTTTCCAGGGATTATTCAGCACACGCGACAAGGGAGTTCCGACTGCATACTTCGGGGCGGCATTCAATGATCCCGCCGATTTCAATATTGATAGCCATCAGTACTTCAATCTCGGCTACCAACACTCGCTTGGAAAATGGCTGATAGACACCCACACGAGCTATGACCAGGCTCGTTTGCAGGGACCGGTCCCAGTGGCGCCCGCCATGGCAGGCGGCCCAGTGGTGCTCGATAGTTACTCGTTCCGCGGAAACTGGTGGACGGGAGAAGTAAAGGTAAGCCGTGACCTGTTTGAACGAAACCACATTACGTTGGGGACGGAGATTCGGGACAACCTCAGGCAAGACCAAGGCAGCCTTGTGAATCCTCCCAATACCTTTACTCCAGATCCTAATTCTTCCGTCATAGCGGCGTTCTATGCTCAGGACGAATTCAACATTACAAGCCGCCTTACGCTTAACTTGGGCGTTCGCTACGATCACTATTCAACTTTTGGCGGGACTACCAACCCGCGGGGCGCGCTGATCTACCGTCCAGCCCGGAAAACCAGCCTGAAGCTACTTTATGGCGATGCTTTCAGCGCCCCCGATGTTTATGAGATCACGCCGGACTTCGGCTCTTTTTACGATGACAACCTGAAGCTAAAACCCGAGCACATTCAGACACTGGAGGCCAGGGCAGACCAGGGACTGGGGCGATACTTTCAGGTCTCTGGCGGCGTGTATCGCAATCGCATCAGCGACCTGATCTCGCTCGAATTCCGGCCCAGCGACGCCAACTACCAGTACCAGAACGCCGGCAGTGCCATAGCCACAGGCATGGATGTTGAGTTCAGTGGACACGCGGCCAACGGATTGCAGGGAAAGGCAAGCTTCGATTACGTGAACGCTTATGACGATACAACCGGGCACCCACCATTGGATAACTCCGCATACGAGGCGGCGAAGTTAAATCTGAGTATCCCGTTGGCAGGGCCGTCATTGACTGCGGGCCTCGAGGGGCAATTTCTTGGAAGGCGATTGACGCTCTTGCAGAATTCGATCGGCAGTTATCAGGTCTTCAACTTCACGCTGCTCGGGCATACGCTCGGAAAACACCTGGACGTGGCCGCCAGCGTTTTCAACCTCCTGAACAAGACCTATTTCGATCCCGGCCGCCCGGAAGATCCCGAAAATGTGATTCAGCAGGACGGAAGAAGCATTCGGATCAAGCTGACGGCCCGATTTTAAAAGTCGAGCGCCGGTCGCGAATGAACCGGCGTTTGGATTCACGACTCCACTTGTAAACGCAGCCTAAGGACGCTTGAAACGAGATGAGGATTGCGAATTTGACTCCGGCGAAGTCGACAAAAGGGCGGAGTCCGAGGCGAGTTCTAAGGACGCTGGGAGTGGTGG
This sequence comes from Terriglobales bacterium, assembly GCA_049589215.1. Classification (GTDB taxonomy): domain Bacteria; phylum Acidobacteriota; class Terriglobia; order Terriglobales; family Acidobacteriaceae; genus Acidiflorens. Next base: position 30,994 of record JBAWAI010000584.1, read on the forward strand.
TCCTTATTTTCAGCCGCATGGGCGCGCAATCCGCCCCAACAGGCGAGTACCAGGTGAAGGCGGCATTTTTGTACAACTTTGCGAAGTTCGTGGAATGGCCGGCGGGTCGTTTCGCGGACGGAAGCGCGCCGCTCCGGATCTGTGTTTTAGGGCAGGATCCATTTGGAGAAGATCTGCGGAACGTCGCCAGCGACAAGGTCGTAAACGGACACAAGCTGCTCGTCGATCAGGTGGCCGATGTGGCGGCGGCGCGGAGTTGTCACATCCTCTTTGTTGCGTCTTCAAAAAAGGCGGATATGAAGCAGATTTTAGAAAGTCTGCGCGGGGCCGATGTACTTACGGTGGGGGACACCAAGGGATTTGCGAAGCTGGGCGGGATGATCAATTTTGTTCTGGAAGACAATCGCGTGCGCTTCGAAGTGAATAAGACGGCCGCCGAGCAGACCGGGATGAAGATCAGTTCCAAGCTATTGAGCCTAGCCGTATTGGTTATCGGGTAAAGGCGACGGGAAGCAACTCTGATGCGTTTCTTTCGTGATATGTCGATTCGCCGCAAGCTGACCGCGCTCTTCATGGCGATTAGCGGGGTCACGGCATTGGCGGTCTCCGGCCCGATGGCGATTTATGAGGTCGCGAAATTCAAAGAGGCGTCGGCGCAGAGCCTGGCGGTGGTGGGCGACGTTCTGGCCGGAAACAGTACGGCCGCCATCACCTTTCATGACGCGGACGGGGCGCGTGAGGTTTTGCGGGCGTTGCGGGCAGAGCCGAATGTGACAAGGGCCTGTATCTATACCTCCGACGGCAAGCCATTTGCCACCTATGCGCGAGACGCAAAAGACGGGGGTTTTCTACCGCCTCCGCCGCAAATGAAGAGCACGGAGTTCGGGAACGACCGTATGGTGCAATTTCGAAAGATCGTGCTGGCGGGTGAGACGGTGGGAACGCTTTACATTGAATCGGACCAGGAAAGACTGCACGCGCGAGTGCGCGCCTATGCCTTCAGCTTCACACTGACCTTGCTGATCACGTTCACGCTCGCGTTCGGGCTGGCCTCACGATTCCAAAGGCCGATATCGGAGCCTGTGCTGAAACTGGTGGCGACAACGAAGGCTGTTTCCGGGCGCGGCGACTACTCGATCCGCGCGGAGATTCCGAATCGCGATGAACTCGGAACGTTGGCGGCGGAACTGAACGGCATGCTGGAGCAGATCGAACGGCGCGACCTGGAGCTGCAACAGCACCGGGACAACCTGGAGCAGGAGGTCGCACACCGCACCAAGGAATTGGTGGTCATAAATGCAGACATGCTGGTGGCGAAAGAGGCGGCGGAAGCGGCCAGCCGGGCAAAGAGCGAATTTCTGGCCAACATGAGCCATGAAATCCGCACGCCGATCAACGGCATTATGGGTATGACGGAATTGACTCTGGATACGGAATTGAGCACGGAACAGCGCGAGTTCCTGATGCTGGTGAAGTCATCGAGCGAGTCGCTGCTTTCGGTGATCGGCGACATTCTGGATTTCTCAAAGGTGGAGTCGGGCAAGCTGGATCTGGAGACGATCGAGTTCGACCTCTACAACTGCGTGGGCGAGACGATGAAAACCATGGCGCTGCGGGCGCACCAGAAGGGACTCGAACTGGCCTACGATGTCGACCCGGAGGTGCCCTCGCAACTGGTCGGCGATCCGGGACGGCTGCGGCAGATTCTTGTCAACCTGGTCGGGAACGCGATCAAGTTCACGAAAGATGGAGAAGTGCTGGTGGCGATCGAGCGGTGCTCGCAGGACGCCAGAGAAATAGAGCTGCATTTTCGAGTGAAGGATACCGGCATCGGAATACCTCCCGAGAAACACGGTTTGCTATTCAAAGCTTTCTCGCAGGCGGACAGCAGCACGACCCGCCAGTATGGCGGCACTGGCCTGGGCCTGGCGATCTCGGCGCGACTGGTGGAGCTGATGAACGGCAAAATGTGGGTTGAGAGTGGCCAGGGGAAAGGCAGCACGTTTCATTTCACTGCGCGCTTCGCAACGGCTGAGGCAAAAAGTACGTCGGCGGCGGCTCCAAAAGACGAATTGCAGGGACTGGCTGTGCTGGTGGTAGACGACAACGAGACTAACCGGCGAATTCTGTGCGGAATGACGCGGAGCTGGGGTATGAGGCCGTGCGCGGTGGAAAGCGGCGCGAAGGCTCTGGCCGCGATGGAGGCGGCGCAGAAAAAAGGTGATCCTTTTCGGCTGGCGCTGATCGACGGGCATATGCCCGAGATGGTCGGGTTCGAGTTGGCGGTGCAGATACAGACGCGGGGTGCGTCGCAGGGCGAGAAAGAAGCGACCATCCTGATGCTGACTTCAGGCGGACAGCCAGGAGAAGCGACTCGCTGCAAGCAGGTAGGCATTGCAGCGTATCTCGTGAAGCCGGTGCTCAAAGCCGACCTGATGGCCGCCATCCTGACGGCGCTTAGCGAGGGGAAAAGCGCCGCCCCGAAGCTCGTCACTCGCCATAGCCTGCGCGAGTCGAGCCGCAAGTTCAGGATCCTGGTTGCGGAAGACAATGCGGTGAACCAGGCGGTGATTTTGCGCGTGCTCCGAAAGATGGGGCACACACCGGTGCTCGCGCAAAACGGAAAGGAAGCGCTGGACTTCGCGACCACGGAACAGTTCGATGTTGCTTTCATGGACGTGCAAATGCCCGAGATGGACGGACTGGCCGCGACGGCCGCAATCCGCGAAAACGAAAGAAAGAGCGGAACACACCTTCCGATCATCGCGATGACGGCGCATGCCATGACGGGTGACCGCGAACGTTGCCTTGCCGCGGGCATGGATAGCTACATCACAAAGCCGCTGCGCTTCGGCGACATCGAGCAGACGCTGGCAAGTTTGGCGGGGCCGGAGACACCGACGCAACCTGACGTGGTCGACCAGGTGAGCGCTCGGGCAAGCGCCAAGGTGAAAGAACCAGCCGGGGCGGCATTCTGGAATCGAACGGAAGCTCTTGAGCGGGTGATGGGGGATGAGAATCTGCTTGAAGAAGTCTGCCAGATTTTTCTGCAAGAGTCTCCAAAATTGCTGCGGAGATTGCAAGCGGCGGTGTCGGCCGGAGATGCGGGCGAGGTGATGCGCGCGGCGCACAGCCTCAAAGGCGAATCCAGTTACCTGAGCGCGAGCGGAGTATTTCAAGCTGCGCGCGTGCTTGAGGAGATGGGCCGCAGGCAGGAACTTTCCGGCGCAGCCGAGACGCTGGCCGTACTGGAGCGGGACATGGCGGGCCTGCTGCTCGAACTAGAAGGGCCGACCGAAGGGCGTTCTCAGGCGGCGCACCATGGCTGAAATTCCGGGAGAGCCTGTTGATGCCGGCGATCCAAGAGCAGATGTTGCGGGCGTCGCGAGCGCGCGCAACGCCGTGTTGATTGCGGAAGACGACGCGCTTTTTCGGCGCATTCTGGAACGCTGTCTCGAGCAGTGGGACTATCAGGTGACGACCGTGGAAAATGGGTTGGATGCCTGGGAGGCACTGCAGAAAGAAGGCGCTCCGCCGCTGGCCATTCTCGACTGGATGATGCCCGGGATGGACGGAATCGAGCTCTGCCGCAAGATCCGGAGCTGGCAACGAGGCCCGTATCGATACGTTTTATTACTGACCTCGAAGGACGACAAGCAGGATGTGGTGGCGGGACTCGAAGCAGGGGCCGATGACTATCTTACGAAGCCCTTTCACGTGGATGAACTACGCGCTCGGGTTCGGGCGGGCGAGCGGATTCTCGATCTGCAAGCAGCTCTGATTCGCGCCCAACATGAGTTGCGATCGGCGGCGGACCACGACTCGCTGACCGGGTTGTGGAATCGCGGCGCCATCCTCGAGTTGCTGAAGGGCGAAGTTTCGCGACGACGACGAACCCAGGGGTCGCTCGGCATCGTCATGGCAGACATTGATCACTTTAAGAAGATCAACGATACGTGTGGCCACTTGATCGGCGATGACGTGCTGAGAGAGGTCACGCGGCGGCTGGCTGCGAATCTTAGACCCTACGATGCGGTTGGACGCTATGGTGGAGAGGAATTCCTGATTGTCTTTCCGGGATGCAATATGAGCAATTTGGTCATCGGCGCAGATCGCCTACGCCACTCGATCGCCGATCGAGCGATCGAAACTGGCGCGGGCCAAATCCCGGTTACGATCAGCCTTGGGCTCACCTCGCTGGAGCCGCAAGACGCGGAGCCCCCGGATTGTGAGACGCTGCTGCGCACCGCCGACGAGGCTCTCTACGCGGCCAAGGCTCGGGGCCGGAACCGTCTGGAGACGGCTCCCATGGCGCGGGCAGCGGGATTGCCCGGTGATTGACTACCGGTTAAGCGAGCTTGGCGAGATGAGTGTCTTTCTGCCCGAAATTGACTTCGTTCCTACCGACACGTAATGAACTGTTCCTGAAACGAGCTTCATCCAGTATGCTGGATGTATCGAGGGCGGATCACGGGTTCACAGTTCCCTGCTCAACCTAAACACTGCTCGATTGAAAACTCGGCTCGTTTGAGGGCCGGGCCACTTCAGATCACCATTTCTTAGTTTCATTCATATCTTTCGTCATTCGTTCAGCCGGTAGTCGTTACAAGCGAACTTTGGGGTTGAAGACCGTTCAGATCTGAAGAATTCGGCGGAGCTGCAATGTGTAGGATCGAACGACGTATGAGGTCACGATAACGTGCGGAAACGACTTTGCCTGGGATGTGGCGGTGAACTGGCGATGGCATTTAATCCCAGTGAAAATGCGCGCGCGACACCCGGTGCCGCCAATCCGGGGAGAGCGATGTCGAAATGGCGTTGCAGCACCTGCGGGCAGGTGTTCACCGCTGACCAGCTTCGGCAAGGCTCTTCTCGCCCTGCCAATGCGGTCGAGCGCCCTTGATCGGGACCGGAACGAACTTGAGGAAATCGGACAGAGCCGCAGTTGCCAGCAGCTTTCTTGAGACAAAGGAGAAATGTAAATGGACAGTCCTACGGAAGAAAAAATCGTAACGGAAGCGAAACCGGAGGCCGCGATTGTGGCGCCTCCACTGAATAAGTTTGCGGCCAAGAGAATGGCAAACAAACAGCGCAAAAAACGCGCGCATCGCCGCAACCTGAGGCGGTCCCACACCAAGGGCTAGATTTTCGCGGCGAGATTTCGCGGCCGTTAATCGACGTGCTCGCCCTCTTCGAAATCTCCCTCCGCAGCGGGGAGCACATCGCGTTCTCCGGCCACCCACACATATAACGTCGGCAGCAGGAAGACGCTCATCAGAAGCGCGGCGATGAGGCCGCCGACGATCACGATGGCGAACGGGCGCTGCGAGTCAGAGCCGATCGCGTGTGAAAGCGCGGCCGGCAGCAGGCCGAGAGTCGCTACCAGCATGGTCATCATGATGGGCCGAAGACGCAGGACCGCGCCTTCGACGGCTGCGTCTTCAATGGAATAGCGCCGGGCCCGCAACTGGTTGATGTATTCAAGCATGATGACTCCTGTTTGCACGGATACACCAAAAAGCGCCAGGAAGCCGACCCCTGAAGAGACGCTGAAGTTAGTGCCGGTGAGCAGGAGCGCGAGCAATCCGCCGATGGGAGCGATAGCGATGTTAGCCATGATCAGGGCCGCCCATTTGAAAGATTTGAACATCGTGTAAAGAATGACGAAGATGAGCAGGATGGTAATGGGGAGCACGATCAGCAGGCGCTGATTGGCTCTTTTCTGACTCTCGTATTCGCCCTCCCAGTCTAGGCTATAGCCGGTCGGTAATTTAACCTGCTCGTCGACCTTCTTGATCGCCTCTTCGACGGTGCTGCCGAGGTCGCGTCCGCGGACACTGTATTTGATGGCCACATAGCGCCGATTGCCCTCGCGATAAATTTCCGAAGCGCCATCGGTCACACTGATGTTGCAGAGTTGCTGGAGCGAGACGCGTTCTCCGGAGGCCGACGAGAGACGCACGTTTTCAATGGCCTCCTGGGTGCCACGGTATTCGGGCAAATAGCGCAGGGTGAGATCGTAGCGTGCTTCGCCCTGTAGAACCTGGCTGAGCGCGTTGCCGCCAACCGCGGTTTGAATGGCATCCTGCACATCGGCGACATTCACCTGGTAGCGGGCGGCGGCAGCGCGGTTGACCGTGATATTTAGATTGGGCTGGCCGAGAACGCGGAAGACGCCGAGGTCTTCGATGCCATTGATGTGGCGCATGACATTGGCGATCTCGTCACTTTTTTCTTCAAGAACTTTCAGATCATCGCCATAGATTTTGGTGGCGAGCGCGCCTTTGACTCCGCTGACGGCTTCCTCCATGTTGTCTTCAATAGGTTGGGAAAATCCCCAGACTACGCCGGGAATTTTGTCGAGTTCGCGCTGCATGGCGGCGATCAGTTCATCTTTATTTTCGCGAAAGACAGGACGCCAGTCTTCTTTCGGCTTGAGGTCGACGAAAAATTCGGTATTGAAAAAACCGGTCGTGTCGGTACCGTCATCAGGGCGCCCTACCTGGCTGGTGCACTGGGGAACCTCGGGAAAAGAACAAAGGACAATGCGGGCCTGATTGGCGACACGAATACCTTCGTCAGGTCCGGTGCTGGGGGCGAGTGTGCCACGCACCCAGAGCGCGCCCTCATCTAGGTGGGGGAGAAATTCCGATCCGATAGCGCCGCTGAAGGTGAGATAGCTGCCGACGGCCACCATGAACACGCACACCCCAACCGTAACGGCGCGGTGCTCAATGGCCCAGCGGACGGCGACACGATAGCGCTCGACAACGAAGTGCATGACCGGGTTGTGCCACTCGTCGGCGCCCCTCTGGAAGGCGAAGCTGGCGAGCACAGGCGCGATCAGGATCGAGAAGATGAGAGCGCCAAGCAGCGCGAAAGCGACCGTCCAGGCCATGGGATGAAAGAGGCGGCCTTCGACGCGCTGAAGCGTAAAGATGGGCAGGTAGGCGGTGATGATGATGGCAATGGCATAAAAAACCGGGCGCTGGACTTCGTGGGAAGCCTCGCCGATGCGCTCGCGCGCGGTCCTTACGCCGTTTTTGTGGCTTAGATGGCGGACGATGTTTTCGATCATCACGACCGCTCCGTCGACGACCATGCCGAAATCGAGCGCGCCCAGAGAGAGGAGGTTGGCGGGAATGTGGCGAAGGTCCAGACAGATCGACGCAAACAAGAGCGAGAACGGAATGGTGGCGGCAACGATGAGAGCGCCGCGCACGTTGCCGAGGAAGAGAAAGAGGATGATCGAGACCAGGATCATTCCTTCCGTCAGGTTGTGGAGCACGGTGTGGCTGGTGAAGTGAACGAGGTCGCTGCGATCGATGAAGGGAACGATCTTCACGCCCGGCGGGAGAATATGATCGTTCAACTCCTGCACTTTTTTGTGAATGCCCTGCAAGGCTCCGTCGGCGGCCGCTCCCTTCCGCAGGAGAACGATGCCGGAGACTACGTCATCGTTGTCGATGATCTTTCCGTCTTCGCGGTGAATGGCTTTGGCGAACTGGCCAAGCCGGATCTTTGGACCTTGAGAGACGACGGCAATATCCTGTACGCGGAGCGGCGTGCCATTTTTCGTGACAATGACGGTCTGTTCGATGTCCTGAGCGCGGTCGACCAGGCCGACGGAGCGGACGTTGATCTGCTGAAGACCGGCCTCGATGAAGCTGCCTCCGGCGTTCGCGTTGTTGTTGGTCAGTTGCTGCTCGACCTGGGCGAGGCTAAGGCCGTAAGCGACCAGTTTGTTGGGATCAACACGAACCTGATACTCACGCGTGGGACCGCCGAAGCTGGCCACGTCGACCACGTTTGGCACAGCTTTAAAACTTTTTTCGATGACCCAGTCTTCGATGGACTTGAGTTCCATGGGATCGTAGGCGGGATTGCTGCTGTGCAGGGTGAAGAAATAAATTTGACCAACCGGGCTCCAATCGGTGCCCATTTGCGGGACAACATTGGGAGGCAGGGTGACTTCGCTCAGCCGCTCGAGGACGCGCTCGCGGTTCCAGTCGTTGTCGGATTCGTCGTCGAAGATTAGTTTTATGTCGGAAAGTCCGAAGAGCGAAAACGAGCGCAGGTGAACGACATGCGGGATGCCGTTCATGACGATTTCGAGGGGAATGGTGACCTGCTGCTCGATCTGTTCGGCGGAAATTCCCGGCCATTGAGAGATGACCTCGACATAGTTGTCGGCCACGTCCGGGTAGGCCTCGATGGGGAGGTCGTGGAAGGCGACGATACCGCCCGCAAAAAGGAGGACGGCAAAGCCCAGGATGAGCAGACGGTTGTTAAGGGCGAAATCAACGACTCGGCGAATCATCTATCCTCCGAGTCATTACGCTCCGAATCAGTTATGTTTCTGAGGGTGTTGCCGTAGTGCATTTCGGATGTGCCGCTGTCGGGGTCTATATCCTATGTATCCTTTACTTCGGATTGATGGGAGACACTCAAATGGTGGGGCTGCGATCTTTCGATTTCCGTTGGTCACGCAATCTGCCAATCGTCTGATTAGGACGCGGGAACGTGCGTTAGTGCATGCCGGTGGTGGTACGAGGAGAAGCTGAGCCAAAGCGGAACCTTCAATCTATCTGGCAATCATTTGATTGGCTTAGAAATCGACAACATGTGGTGGGATAATCAGCGCTCGGCGCAAAACTAATGTTGAATCTGGAATGGATCTGGGAACCAGAACACCGAACTGCCATTCTGCTGGCGAGTTTGGGGACCGTGTTGGCCATTGCAGTGGTGGATTGGTGGACGAAGCCCTATGTCTCGCTGGGCTTTCTTTATCTGTTTCCGATCATGCTCGCCGCCGGATTCATTCCCCGGTGGGCGATTGTCTTTCTGGGCGTGACCTGCGCGCTGCTTAGCGAACGCTTCAGCAATCTGGACCCTGCGGACGCTCCGCTGCGGACGAGCTTTGAAGCGCTGGCGCTGGTGGGTTCGGGATTGTTCATCTCGGAGGTGCTGCGCAACCGGCGGCTGCGGCTGGCATCACAGGAGCGGTTGCGCGTGCTGGTGGAGACGAGCCCGGCGGCAATCGTCACGGTGGACGATCACGGGTTCATCGAACTGGCCAATCATGCAGCGGCCGAACTTCTGACGCCGCGGGATGGGCAACTGATCGGACAGCCGATCGCGGCATTTTTGCCCGAACTTCATCATGCGCTGCGGTGGGAGGAAGGGCCGCAGTTCAGGACTTCAATGCAATGCCGCGGGCATCGCGGAAATGGCGAGTCATTTCTGGCCGACGTGTGGTTCTCAAGCTACAAAGAAGGGCGGACGCCGAAACTCGCGGCCATTATTGCCGATGTGACCGAGGAACGGAGTGCGGCGGACGAATCGACGTCGGCCAAGTCCGATCAGCAAGAGAGTACTCCTTTGAACCCCCGTGAGACCGAGGTGCTCAAACTGCTGGTGCAAGGTATGACGAATAAAGAAATCGCGGCACACTTGAATGTCTCAGAGAGCGTGGTCAAAAATACGCTGCAACAATTGTTCGCGAAGACCGAAGTACGCACACGCAGCCAACTGGTTCGAGTCGCGCTGGAACGCTATCGAGACATTCTGTAGGCGGCTAGACTTGTACGGACTTACACTTCGCTCTGAGACCTACAGTTTGTTTTGATGGCCACGCGCGTCCTCGACCAGGACTTTCATGGCACGGCTTTCGGGAGTATCGAGTCGTGCCAGACCTTCTATCACACCTTCGCGGTCGTGTTCGTCGCGGTTCTGGCTGACCTTCCACTTGCCTTCGAGACGTTTGATGGGCACCTCGATGCCGACAATCCCGTTTAATTGAGATTTGATGAAATCTTCGGGCGCATCGCTAACGCGCCACGGGACAGGCGATCTCCGCTCATGAATGTCGGTCAGGTTCTCGACGTTGGTGAGCAGCCATTGGTGGTCATGGGTCACCTGCAACGAACCATAGGCATGAACGACTACGTAATTCCACGTGGGTACTTCTTTGCCGTGTTGTTTTGTTCCGGGGTACCAGGTCGGGGTGATGTAGTGCTGATGACCTGCAAAAATTGCGAGCGCCTCCACGGCTGGATTGAAATCGCGCCACTGCGGGTTGGCGCGCGAGATGTGTCCCCTGAGAATGCCAAACTCTGAACCGTCGTCTTCGAGGACCATTGGAATATGCGAGGCAAAGAGCCCGGTGGTTGCCAGAGTTACGAAAGTTGCGAGCGGATGCGAAACCATCAACGCGTGCATTATAGACACGCGCTTCTCTTCGTTATGCCTTGGAATATACATTTGGATTCCCGGCTACATCGTAAACCAGTCCGGGGGTTGGCGGATTGCCGGGGTTGGGCTCGCAGGGCGCGTACTCGTCCTTGACGGGCTTACGGGTTGCGGAGAATCTCAGATCCACCTAAGCGTACTTAACGAATCTCATGGCCGCGGAGTTCATGCAGTAACGCAGATAGGTCGGCTTGGGTCCGTCATCAAAAACGTGGCCGAGGTGCGCGTCACATTCAGTACAAGAGATCGCATCGCGAGTCATGCCGAAGGTCGAATCGGCCGACTTGCGAATATTTTCTTTGGCGATTGGAGCCCAGAAACTCGGCCAGCCTGTTCCCGAATCAAACTTCGTGTCGGAGCTGTACAAGGCATTGTCGCAGCAGATACAGCGAAACAGACCTTTGTCGTGCAGGTTGTAGGTGTCGCCGGTGAAGGCCCTTTCGGTTCCCTGCTTGCGCGTGACTTCAAATTGCAGGGACGTCAATTTCTGCTTCCACTCGGCATCCGTCTTGTGAACTTTCTGCACGCGCGCCTGACCGAGATTCTGGCCTGTATCGCTAAACTGAATGATCGTCACCGCGTCTTTGTCGTCCGAGGAGCCAGCCTTCGCCAGGCTCAGGATCGGGCTTCTGAGCCAAGCGACCACACCGGCCGTCCCTATTGCCAAGGCGGAATTAGTTAAAAATTTTCTGCGGTCCATGGTCTCTCCAGCATGATGAAAAATTTTCCCACATTTAGACGACTCCATTCCCTACTCTTACTTCCTACTTCTTATAGAGATCGGGAAACTCCTCGCGGAGATGGTCCACCTTGGGCGCATCATTAGTCGCGATGTAGGGATTGTCGGGATGAAGGCGGGCATAGTCCTGATGATAGGCTTCGGCCTCATAGAATGCTTTCAGCGGAACCACTTGGGTGACAATCGGCCGCGGAAACGATTTGGCATGGTCTAGCTGGGCGATGTAGGCCTCTGCGATGTGCCTCTGCTCGTCGGTGGTGTAGAAAATCACCGAGCGATATTGGGTCCCGGTATCGGGGCCCTGGCGATTGAGTTCAGTGGGATCGTGAGCCACGGAGAAAAATACTTTCAGCAGCCGGCCATAGGAGATTCGTGATGGGTCAAAGGTGACCTTCACGGATTCCGCATGGCCCGTTTTGCCGGTGCTTACCTCTTCATACCCGGGCGCGGACACTGCGCCCCCGGAATATCCCGAAGTGGCATCTTTGACGCCCTTTACGTGCTGAAAAACAGCCTGGATTCCCCAAAAGCAGCCGCCGGCGAAAACCGCAGTTTGCTTTTCTGACTTCGCCGTCAAAGGGGCATCGACGGCAGGATTCGGGAGAGCCACAGCAGGCTCGGCAGCGGCATGAACCCGATAGCTCACGACGGTTGCAAGAACAACAATTGCGAGGAGGACCGCGACCGCTCCGCTCAACGGCGAATTCTTAGATTGAACACTCATGGTTGCACCCTATTATTTTTTTGGTCTCATATTTAGATTCCCGAGCACCGGGAAAGTTACACATTCGAGGCAGGCTCCGCCGTGTCCGCTCTTGACGTGGAGCAAATTTACATTATCGCCCCCCGACACCATGCGGTAAACTGGCGCGAATTTTATGGAGGCTTCACGTGAAAGCGCCAATTCTGTACCGGGTTTCTTCAGTTCTCCTCCTGATTTTTGCTACCGGCCATACGCTTGGCTTTCGCAACACTGACCCTAAATGGGGAGTCGATTCGCTGATTGGCTCGATGCGGTCGATTCACTTCGATGTGCAAGGATTCAGCCGTTCTTATTGGGACTTCTACGTCGGGTTTGGACTGTTTGTTACCGTGTTTCTGGTATTCGCAGCCGTACTCTCGTGGCAACTGGGCAACCTTGCGCCAGTGACTTTGGCCGCCATGCGCGGCCCGCGGTGGACGCTTGTCGTTTGTTTTGCTTCCGTCACAATTTTGAACTGGAGATACTTCTTTATAGTTCCGGTCGTATTTGCAATTGTCATTACGGTGTGTTTGACGGCGGCGGCGTCAACTTCATCGAAGACAGGTTGAACCTCGACAATCTCGCTTGCGACAATTTTGCTAACGAACCCCCACCCTTGTTCGTCCCAGACTCAGGAGAGTGCCGGTAATGAAATCTAAAGTCGCGTTCGTGTTGCTGGTCGTAATCGCCACGCTACTTCCGCTTTTGTGCTTTTCCCAAACCACTAGCGGAACCGCTTCCAATCCCGCAAATCTTCCTCAGCGCGATGGTTCGCACGACTTTGACTTTCTCATAGCCGACTGGAAGGCCCATGTCCGACGTCTTCCCGAACGGCTTAATAACTCCAACGTCTGGGTCGAATACGACGGCATCTCGAACCACAAGAAACTTCTCGACAGCAATGCGAACTTTGAAGAGTTCGATGTCACCAGCACGGACAAAAAACTCCACATCAAGGCGCAAACCCTTCGCCTCTACAATCCCGCGTCGCGGCAGTGGAGCATCTACCTCGTCGATCTGGACAACGGAACCCTCAGCCTGCCCCCGGTTGTCGGAAGCTTCACCGGAAACCGCGGCGAGTTTTTCGACCAAGAAGAATATAAAGGTCGAGCCATTCTGGTGCGCTACATGTGGCTGAACATCTCTCCTCAGTCGGCGCGCATGGAGCAGTCATTCTCGCCGGACGGCGGCAAGACATGGGAAGTGAACTGGATTTGCGAGCTTTCACGATAGAGGGCACAGGCGGGGTGAGTCCCACATGATTCTTTGGTTTTACTTCTCCGGGTCTAGGTTAGGATCGCGGCCGTCAGCGTCCTGGACACGCAACACTGTCCTTCGACGCTGGGCGTCGTCGTGCTCCAGACGGGTTGCGATCCGAAGTTGATCGTCGGCCTCTTGCTTACGCCCCACGCGAACAAAAGTCAGGCCGAGATAGTAATGAGCTTCGCGCAACGAATCGTCAGTGGCTAGCGCGCGCTGCAGCAGATCGATCGCGTCTGAGTAACGCTTCTGTTCGAAAGCTACTCTGCCCAAGCCAGACAGCGCGGCAGCGTGCTTCGGGTCATGGGTCAGTGCCTGTTGGAAATTTCTCTCCGCCTCGTTGAGGTCTTTCTCGTTGAGTTCGATGAGGCCCAGACGGAAGTAGGATTCCGTTTGCTCGGGTGCCAGCGCGATCGACCGCTCAAATTGTTCTCTCGCCTCCTGTGTATTCTCAAGAGCAGCAAGAGTCATTCCAAGCGCACAATGACCGGACGCATCGTCGGGACGCGCTTCGACGTAACGAGCAAACTGCTGGCGGGCATTCTCGAACTTCCACTCCCCGAGAAACGCGCGCCCCAGACTGTAGAGAGCTACCGCGTCATTTGGCCGCAGCTTTAATGTTTGCTGGAAGGCTCCAATCGCGTCCTGCCACAGCGATAGCTGCAGCGCCGCCGTTCCGAACTCAAATTGAACATCGGGATTGTCGGGCGCATAGTTGCGGGCCTCTCGCAGCAACCCCAGGCACTTTGTGGAATCACCGGCGGCTGCGGCAGTCTTGCTCTGGTCACGCAAAATTTCGACCAGCGCATCCACGGCGTCCGAGCGACCCGGATCTATCCGCAACGCTTCGCGCAATTGAGGGAGCGCGTCATCCCCCCGGCCTTTCTGGAAATAGAGCAACCCGAGGTGTGAATGGGCAGCGGCAAAGTCCGGCTTTTCCTGAATTGCGCGACGAAAAAGCGGTTCTGCCTCTGCGTCGCGATGTTGAAGGACTCGGACGACCCCTAATAAATCTAGTGCCCGGTAATCGTTGGGGGCGGTTCGCAGAATCGTCTGCAGGTCCGTTTCTGCCCGAGTGAGTTTCCCCCCGGTCATGGCTTGGGCCGCGTCCTGCAGCAGGGACATCGAACTCGGCGTCGAAACCTGAGCCAGTGGCATCAGGCTCGAAAGCAGCAGCACGCCGCCGCAGAGGAGTTTGTTTCGCGCGGTATTTCGAATGCCAATTCGCACTCTATTCAGCACTCTGAATGCAGCCCTAGTTTATTTTAACGGCTCGGTAATTGTGACGATGCGATCCGCTTTCTGATCCCGCAAAAGCTGGTGAATGCCGCTCGGCCAAAGGATTTCGATCTCTCGAATGGCGTCTGCCGCACCTAGTCCGAAATGTAGCCGCTTGTCGCTGGAGGACTGGTAACTGCTGCTGGTGGTCACTGTAGCGAATTGATCGCCGCCAGAGGTGTTTACTCTCACGTGCGCTCCGATCGCATCGCGGTTGCTCTTCACGCCCACCAGGTTGAGGGTGATCCAGTGGTTCGGCGTGTCTGTTTGATTGAACAACACCCATGCGGGGCCGTCGTTTGAGGTGACGACGGCATCCAGCTTTCCGTCATTATTAATATCCCCGACCGCCAGCCCCCGCGCCGCCCAATTCTGATGGAACACATCGCCGGAGGCTGCGGAGACGTCCACGAACTTCTTGCCCTGCTCATTGTGCAACAAGAGGGGTGGTTCGCGGTAACGCACATTCGGATCGTACATCTCAATGCTGTCCATCACGTGCGACTGGACGATCAGCAGATCTTTCCAGCCGTCATTGTCATAGTCGAGAAAGCGTACGCCCCAGCCGGAGTGCAGAAGAGAAATCGCGCTCAGGCCCGTGACCGCGGTTGAATAATCAAACGTGCCGTCTTTCAGGTTCGTGTAGAGCGCGTATCGCTGGTTCGCAAGATCGGTAATGACGATGTCGGGCCATCCATCATTGTTGTAGTCCTCAAAATCGACGCCCATGCCGGCGAAGGTGTTGCCGTTGCTATCGAGTCCGGCTCCCGAGGGCAGCCCTACCTCCTCGAATGTCCCGTTGCCGCGGTTGTGAAATAGGAATTCCGGCATCGAGTCGTTTGCGAGCAGGATGTCCATGAACCCGTCATGATCGTAGTCGGCGATCGCGAGGCCCAAACCTTTTCCCGGCTTGTCAATTCCAGCCTGGTGCGACACTTCGGTGAACTTCCCATCGCCGTCGTTGTGAAACAAGAGTATCGATTCGGGCTTGAACAGATCGGGATGGCAATAAGAACGGAAACCGTCCTTTCCCGGCCGCCCGCAGAGGACATCGTCGAAGTCCCACTGCATGTAGCGTGCAACCACCAGGTCAAGGCGCCCGTCGTTGTCGTAGTCGACCCACGCGGCGCTCGTCATCCACCCCGACCCAGCAACACCCGCGGCCGCAGTCACGTCCGTGAATGTGCCATCTCCATTGTTGTGGTAGAGCGTGCTGCGCCCGTACCCAGCTACGTAGAGGTCTTCGAACCCGTCATTGTCGTAGTCACCGACGGCAACGCCTGTGGAGTAGCCGAATCCAGTTAGGCCTGCGCGCTCCGTGACATCTTCGAAGGTCCCATCCAGCTTCTGGTGATAGAGGCGGTTCCAGTACTTAGGGTCGTCCTTCTTCGGAATCGAGCCTTTCGGCGTTGGATCATCGAGCCGCGCACCGTTGGCCAAGAAGATGTCGAGGCGGCCGTCATTGTCGTAATCGAACAAAGCTACGCCCGAGCCCATCGTCTCAAGAAGATATTTCTTACGGGTCTGCGAAGCCTGCTGCCGGAAGTGAATTCCAAGCTTTTCTGTGACGTCGACGAAATGCCCCGGCGTCGGCGAGGCCGGAGAAGCGGCGAAAATCAGCCCGGGTGCGAAGATTGACGTCCCGAAGATCGATGTCCCACAGATCGATATCCCAGAGATCGATGTCCCGAAGACCAGCACGATCCCCGACAGCACGGTGCAGATGGCAAACTTCAAAGGTATTTTCATGAGAAGGAATCAATGGCTGGTAGCCGCCAGTTTAGCGCCTCTCGGGCGCTCTTGCGCAGGCATTGCCGAATCCCTGATCCGGAAACAGTGATCGAAGTGCCAAGCCTCTAATCCTCATAAAAGAACAAATTTTAGATCGTTTTTGGTGCAAAAGAAACAAAATCATTGACTCTTGCGTCCGAACCGCATTACGATTCCGAGGGCTAAGTTCGCACACTATCAATTCAGTATTGAACTTAAACGACGCTGGAGGGGGATTGCCATGAGGCAAATTGCGCAGTTATCGGGAACGGTATGGGCCAAGAGAGCCTTTCATGCGATTGCATTGCTCGCGGTCATTGTTTTCGGCGCGCTGCCGATGCTTGCCCAGTTCGACACTGGCACGATCACCGGCACGGTGACGGATGCCTCCGGAGCGATCGTTGCGAGTGCGTCGATCACGGTGACAAACGTCGGCACCGGATTTCAAAAGACCTTGGTCACAAATCAGACTGGCAATTTCGTGGCTTCCTCATTGCCGTACGGAACCTATGTGGTCGCGACCCACGCCACCGGATTCGCAGAAAGCAAGAGCCAGCCAGTTTTGCTCAGCGTCGGCGCGACCGTGCAAGTGAATTTGACACTTGCAGTGGCGGCGTCCCAGGAGAGCGTTCAAGTTAACGGCACGGCTACGACGGTTGATACATCATCGAGCATGACCGGCACAACGCTGGACTCGGCTCAGATTGCCAACCTGCCAATCAATGGACGGGATGTAAGCGAATTCCTCGAAATCGCCCCCGGATCGGTGGACTCGACGGGATACTTCCAGGGCAGCGTCAACGGGATGGAGAATATTTTTACCGGCCTGAACATTACGCTCGACGGCCAGAGCGCGATGCGAGGCGACATCAATGGATTCCTGGATACGGAAGGCCAGGAAGCCGCGCGCATCACGCGAGCCAGCGTGGATAGCATCCAGGAAATTGATTACTCAAATAGCGGCTACACGGCGGAAACTGGTCATTCGCTTGGCCCACAGATGAACATCATCACAAAATCCGGCACGAACGCTTTTCATGGCACAGTGTTTGAGTACCTCCGCAACGACGCGGTAGACGCGAAAGACTACTTTGCGACCGCGAGCGAGCCTTTGAGGCTTAACCAGTTTGGCGGAAACTTGGGCGGCCCGCTCATCAAGAATAAGGTGTTCTTTTTCGCGAACTACGAGGGTGACCGGACGCATGTCACTCTTTTCAACGCTCTGAACCATACATTGAGCGCGGCCGCACGAGAGCAGTTCGTGCCGGCCATGCAGCCAGTGTTGGCGCAGTTTGCGCCGATTCCGGCGGGCTGTAACGCTATTCCGGCTCCTGCTCAATGTGTGGGTACCGGGACTACAATGTTGAACTTTCCAGACCCGAATCCAGCCCTGGGTTCGGACATGATCTACGATCCGGCGGTGCTGCCCAATATTCTTCGGGAAGATACAGGCTCTGTGAGGCTCGATTACAACGTTTCACAGAAGGACCGGGTTTTCTTCCGTTACAACATCAACGATTCGAACACTCTCTATACCTACGGCATGAACGAAGGCCAGGTGTCACCGCAGGCACTGAGAACACAATTGGCCAAGATCGATGAGACTCACACCTTCACTCCGACCTTGCTGAATGAATTCAGCGTTGCCATCAACCGTTTCTACTCGAATACGAATTCAGACACTCCGACGCCACTCGCCGGCTTCGCAGGTTTTTTCACGGACATGGGTTCGCTGCCCGGACCGAACACATTCAATCAGATCACTCCGTTCACTGACCTTGAGATTTTTGACAATGTATCCAAGACCATCGGGAGACACACGCTACATTTTGGCACGCAGATTCGATTTAACCGGAACAATGAGTGGCTGCGCCCGCAACAAACCTACGATTTCGCCGCCGAGAGTCCTCAGATAATTAGCGATCTCCTGAACGACAATGTGTTTGTGCTGCAAAAAATCGGATTCCCAGGGTTTGTTGGCAACCGCAATTCCAACTGGGATTTCTATGTCCAGGACGATTGGAAAGTGAATAACAGACTCACTTTGAATCTTGGACTCCGGTACGACTACAACACGGTGTGGACGACCGGGGCGAATCAGGGACAAAACTTCGATGTGGCTACCCAGGCCCTACTTCCGCTCAACCAAAAAGCATACAGCGCTCCGAAAGGCGACTGGGCGCCCCGCGTGGGTTTCGCATGGGACCCGAACGGCAAAGGAAAGACCGTTGTTCATGCGTACGCTGGGCTTTTCTACAATCCAATGCACTTCAACTTTGCCACAACGACGAACGTGCCCGCGCTCGCGAGCTACAGTGACAATTTCTTTCAGGCATCGATCGACTATCCTTCGCCCAATCCTCCGCTCATTGCCGGAACGCAAAACGTAAACGCATTCCCGACGCATCCCAAAGACCCCGTGTCGACAAATTGGTTGTTCGGCATCCAGCAGGAAGTGGCGCGCAACACCATCCTGACGATCAACTACGTCGGCAATAACGCGCACCATATGCAGTCCGGCGTTGACTTCGCCTCCCTGAACGCCAACCCGGCAAACGTCTTCACCGATGCTCGTCCATATTTGGGCTTTGCGAATGAGGATGTTCTCGCTGACGCACTCGGCTCCCACTACAATGCCCTGCAAGTCACGTTGAAGCGCAAGGTCGGAAGACTGGATCTTGAGGCGAACTACGCCTGGTCCCACGAAATCGACGATATGCTCAACGTCTTCAGCCCAGGCTTCGAGGATCCGTATACTCCGGCCTTCGATCGCGGCAGTGGGGATTGGGACGTACGGCACAATCTGACTGGCAGCGCGCTCTACAGCCTGCCCGAACTGAAGGGTTCGAACGCTTTCGTTCAGAAAGCGCTGGGCGGGTGGCAAACGCAAGGGATTATCCAGACGCGATCGGGACTTCCAACGAACATTACGCTGGTGAGCGGATTCTTTGGCAATCCTGTGCGTCCAGACTACGTATCCGGCCAGCCCTTATGGGTTCCGAACCATAGTTGGCCAGGTTCGAGCTACAACATTAATGCCTTTGCCATCGAACCGACGTACGACGGGACTCCGGGTGACACAATCGGAACTGTCGGACGCAACGCTCTGCGCGGTCCGGCGTTCTTCCAACTCGACATGTCCGAAGCCAAGAACTTCGCCATCACCGAAAGGGTGACGATGCAGTTCCGGGCGGAGATTTTCAACCTCTTCAACCATCCGAATTTCAGCGGTCCTGATGGTGGAATCTGCACGGCGGTTGGGGCCGGAACTTGCACTCCAAACGGCAATTTCGGTCGCGTCGGCCAAACCATCGCAGATGCAGACGGAACGCAAATCGGAGGCGGCACCGCGCGGCAAGTCCAGTTCGCGCTCAGATTCACTTTCTAATCACTCAGCCCCCGCTTACCACGGCAGCGACCTCGACCGTCGCTGCCGTATCTTCAAGATCAAACACCAGCCCCGCCCGAGGATAGATGCCGAAGCCGTATATCTCGAATTACGATAAGCATCCCGTGGTTCGCGTGTCGGACTCGCGGGATGGCTGCGAGATGGGCTGGGACGGGATTGGCGGGCTTCTGAAGGCGAGCGTACGGCCCGGACGTTTCGTGATTTGCGTCGAGTGCTACCCCGGCTGCTTTGAAAAGGATATTGAAAAACAGCTGGTCAGCGCGCTCCAGCCTCAGATCGTGCTGCGCGCTGACGAGTGTTACTTGCCCGAGAACGCCATTCAATCTCTCTGTGCGCGCGATCTCGGCGACGATCCCGTGTTCGCCTTCATGGGCAAGTATGAACTGTCGGAATTTCTCGACGAAGCCAAGCTTGAGAAACAACGAAGCCGCCTGCGGCAGGCATCGGGCCCCGCGATCGTCATTGGCACCGGCGCAACACTTCTTGCCCAGCAGTGGGACCTGCTCGTCTATTGCGACATGGCGAGGTGGGAGATCCAGCAGCGTCAGCGAGTCGGCGAAGTTACGAACCTTGGGTTGCAGAATGCCACAGAACGTCCGCAGGCAAAGTATAAGCGAGCCTATTTCGTCGACTGGCGCGTCGCCGACCGGCTAAAGAGAGATCTGATTCCGAGAATCGATTTCCTGCTGGACACGAATCAACGCGACCAGCCGAAGATGATCACCGGGGCGCAGCATCTGGAGGGATTAAAGAGCGCAGCGCACAGGCCGTTTCGCGTAGTGCCTTTTTTCGATCCCGGGCCATGGGGCGGACAGTGGATGAAAGAAGTGTGCGACTTGCCGCGGGAGGCCGAGAATTACGCGTGGTGCTTTGATTGCGTACCGGAAGAGAACAGTCTCCTGCTTGGCTTCGGCGATGTTAGCGTAGAGATTCCATCCATTAATGTGGTATTTCAACGTCCGCATGAGTTACTCGGCGAGGCGGTACATGCGCGCTTTGGAACCGAGTTTCCGATCCGCTTCGATTTTCTCGATACGATGGATGGCGGCAATCTTTCTTTTCAGGTGCACCCGCTTACCGAGTACATCCAACAGCAGTTTGGAATTCACTATACGCAGGATGAGAGTTACTACATGCTGGATGCGGGCGAGGGAGGGTGTGTATACCTGGGCCTGAAAGAGAACATCGACAGCAAACAAA
The DNA here is from genome assembly GCA_049589215.1 of Terriglobales bacterium. Taxonomy (GTDB): domain Bacteria; phylum Acidobacteriota; class Terriglobia; order Terriglobales; family Acidobacteriaceae; genus Acidiflorens. The sequence continues at coordinate 51,643 of JBAWAI010000584.1, forward strand.
TGACGGCTGACTTGCTGCAAGCGCAGGAAGGCACGATGCAATTTGATGCCGATAAGTACGTCAACCGGTTTCCCGCCAAGAAGCACGACCACTTTCTGATTCCTGCCGGAACTCCGCACTGCTCGGGCAAGAACAGCATGGTGCTTGAAATCAGTGCCACTCCGTATATCTTCACCTTCAAAATGTGGGACTGGGGGCGGCTCGGCATGGATGGCACTCCTCGGCCAATCCATCTCCAGCATGGTTTTCGAAACATCCAGTGGGACCGGATAACACCGTGGGTCGAGAAGAATCTCGTCAACGCGGTTGTGCCCGTCGCCAGAGGCTCCGGCTGGCGAGAAGAACGCACCGGGCTTCACGAACGTGAGTTCATCGAAACGCGGCGGCACTGGTTCACCGCGCCGGTCCATCACTCCACTGACGGCGGAGTGAATGTCCTGAATCTTTGCGAGGGGCGTGAAGCCATAGTCGAAAGCCCGAGCGGACAGTTCCCGCCGTACGTCGTCCACTACGCGGAGACCTTTGTTGTTCCAGCCGCCGTGGGCAACTACGTGATTCGTCCACACGGTCCTTCTGAAGGGCAACAATGCGCCACGATCAAAGCCTATGTGCGCACCAGCGCGTAACAGGAAATTTCATTCTCACCCGGTGAAACGCCTTATGAAATCAGCACTTTCTTTCTGCCTCATTCTGCTTTGTGTGTTGTGTTCTTTCCCTGCCTTCTCTCAAGAGAAGACTGCACCACTTTCCGACACCGCGCGCTGGGCCTCCACGTTCAATGGGCAATACTGGATTCAACCTGACATTACCTATGGCGTCGCAAACAACTACACGCTGAAGCTCGACGTGTGGCAGCGGACAAATCAAAAAACCGCCGCGCCGACTTTGATCTATTACCACGGCGGTGGATGGGTCTTCGGCGACCGCACTGGCTCAACACTTCTTTTTCTACCGTTCCTGGAGATGGGCTGGAATGTCATCAACGTTGAATACCGAATGGCGAACGTTTCGCTCGCACCCGCAGCCGTCGAGGACTGCCGTTGCGCTCTGCGCTGGGCGGTGAGGAATGCCAAGCAGTACAACATCGACGTCAATCGCATAGTTTTGACCGGCCACTCCGCGGGCGGACATCTGTCGTTGATCACGGGGATGCTCCCCGAAGGCACCGGGCTCGATAATGAGTGCGACGGAGACGAAAAACTAAAAGTTGCCGCCATTATCAACTGGTATGGCATCAGCGACGTTGCCGATCTGTTGCAGGGTCCGAATCGGAGGAACTACGCGGCGATGTGGTTGGGCAGCCAACCCGATCAACTCACCATTGCAAAGCGAGTTTCGCCACTTACCTACGTTCGCGCCGGGCTCCCGCCGATCTTGAGCATTCACGGAGACGCGGATCCCGTCGTGCCTTATGAGCAATCCGTGCGACTGCACAAGGCACTCAGTGCGGCGGGTGTGCCAAACGAACTGGTGACGATCAAAGGGGGCGCCCATGGGCAGTTTACGGATGCGGAACTGGAAGATGCCTATCAAAAGATCCACGCATTTTTGCACGCCCATGGCCTGCTGCCCTAGGCCTAAGAGTCCCGCTTCCCGCGTTGAAGCTTGATCTCGTCGTCGCCATCCCCGCGACCGTTATTCCCTTGCACGACGAGAGTGTTCCCGACCTGCCGGATATCTACAATCTGAGACCATCGAGAAGGCGCTGGATGAAGGAATAGATCGTACTGCGCCTGAAGGCACGCATTTGGCGAGATGGAACAAAGCACAGGTGTATCGAACAAGCGTCGCATTTCGCGAGCGTGCGCAAGCCCAAGCGGCATGGGACTTGTGCCGAACTCAACACCGCGAACTCTCGTTCTTTTGTTCCACGGAGAATCCGTGCGCGCGCGGTTTTCCTCCCATAGAACAACCCATGGAAAAAGATCGGGATTAAAGCAATATCCTGCGACGAGCCGGTGACGCCGGTTGTGGACGGCGATGAATGCATCCCCACGATCCGAGTCGGTGAGCAAGGCCGCGACAAAGCCAGTTCCATCGCGCACGAACGGTTGCGCGAGATCGAACGGCTCACCATCGATGGATTCCGCATACGGCCACTGGAATTCGGCGTCGCTCTTAAGAACTTCGTGACCCTCGTATCCCGCAGGCCATGTGACTCCGCGCCTGCCCGATAGAAACAGCGCAGCCTCGTCCTTCGCGAAGAATGGTTCACCAAAAGCTGCGTGCTGCACCCATTGAAACTCGACCGCGGAGTCGCTTAAATTGGTGACAACTTCCGTAACGGAAGCGGCGAACGCATTTCGCGACAGGTAAATTTCACGCCGAAGGCGCAGATGGTAAACGGGAAGGGTAACCTGCATCACCAACGTAGTGGAATCAGCGTCGGCAACTGCCGAGTCAACGGTCCACGCCAAGTTGGCCGCTTCGCCGTGCAGTGCCATTCCTCGTTCGGCTTCTTCCGCGGACGGCATCCCAAAATACCCGAGCGCCAGAGCATGTCCGGAGTAGCCGCACAGAAAGCGCCCGACCGGGCCGTCACCGTAGAGTGCCGCGTGCTCGCGAGAAGAAAATGTCTGCGGTTCAATCGTCGGCCACGGTGGCTCCCAAAGAACATTGATCGCGGAACCGAGGAGACGAAAATCCGCAATGTGCCCGCCGCCAACAAGCACTGTGAGTTCGACCTTGGCATTGGACAAACGATATGCCCGGCGACCATTCCACAGCACGGGACCAACAGCGCATCGCGACATTCAGATACCGAGCCCTCCATCAACAGCCTCGCGCTCGAATCGGTGCAGGGTGGAACCGCGCGCGTTCTTGCAAGGTGCGGCGGCTCCGGCAATTACTGCGCTCTTGCTGTGGAGATTCATTTGCGGGTTGCAGCTCCGGTGCCGCCCTCCTGAAAGCCCATGCCACCGGCAGGCACCAGCATGCCGCCATCCACGAGCAACGCAGCACCGGTAATGAACGACGCCATTGGAGACGCGAGATAAGCGATGGCATCCGCTACCTCTTCCGGTTTTCCAATGCGCCCCAGCGGATGCATGTGATCACAGGTCTGGATCACCTTGTCGGGATCGTCAGATAGTCCAGCCGCCCAACGGAGCATCGGGGTGTCGATCGCGCCGGGGCACACGCAATTCACACGAATGCCTTTCTGCGCATAATCGAGCGACATAGCGCGAGTTAGTCCCAATAAGCCATGCTTTGAGGCGACATAGGCGATGGAGTTACTAATTGCCGTCATACTTTGCACCGAACCAACAATCACGATAGCGCCGCCGCGCCCGACCATATGTGGAACCACATACTTCGCAACCAGGAAGCATCCCTTGAGGTTGATCCCCATCAGCCTGTCCCAGTCTTCTTCGCTGGTTGTGACTGCGTCGCCATAGAGCTGAATTCCCGCGTTGCTGATTAATATGTCGAGCGCTCCGTACTTACTAACTACAGCATTGACCGCCTGCGACACTTCTTTGCCGGCACTTACATCGCACGGAAAGAACTCGCAGACATATCCGCTCTTCGCGATTGCAGCGGCACTGTCTTGCCCTGCACTGCGGTCACGGTCGAAGATAGCAACCGACGCTCCAAGTCCGGCGAGTTTTCGCGCAGTGGCCTCTCCAATACCCATCGCGCCGCCAGTCACAATAGCGACTTTGCCTGTGAAATCAAGATTCATCGGATGTCACCTTGTTTGAGGTGTGGGGTGGTGTGAAGTCTGACAGTAAGCACCTGAAATGGTTTGATCGGGATACGGAGATCTTCGCCTCGAATTGCGATTTCAGCCCCATTGTCTTCAAGCAAATTGCACAGCCATGCACGCTCGAACCTGAGGAAAGGGCTGTGGATCTTGACGTCTGAGGCTATTCCCGTTGTGTCTTGTAACCGGAGAATCGTTCCATCGCCATCTTCCGCGCGCTTCCATGTGAGCAGGGTTACTCCGGGATTGTCGATCTCTAATAGGCTGGCCCCCCGATTTGGAAACGAGGAGGAATCCTGTGTACCTGATACATCGTCGCGCTCGAGGGGAGTTAGCGCCTCCAAACCAAAGCGTGTAAGCGCGGGCGGATCGAGCTGCGCGTCGCTCGTGATGGCGTAGCGAAAAGTGAAATCGCCGCCCTGCCATGCAGGGAAGTTAGTGCCCCAATAGTTATTCATGAGCCAGGAAAGAATTGCGCCACGCTTTGTCGCGAGCCCCGCCGGCTTGAACTCCGCGGGCCATTCGCCGCGAACAATATCACCAAAGGCAACCAGCGGAGCGTCGAGCGGAACAACCGTCGCGGCCACTTGCGAATTGTATACAGACGCCCAGGTTGTCGGCAGATACCATTCGCGGCTGCCTCCAATCAACTCATCTTTCGCGGGATTCACCCATGCCGCCTGTGAACCATATGTGAATGACGGCGTGGTCACGGCGAAAGGGAACGCGATGTAGGCCGACTCTCTCGTGAGCACGCGCTCCTTATGTAAATGATGAGTAATCAAAATTGTTTTTGTAGAATCTGGGAGCAAAATCTCAGTCCGAATCAAAGGGGTATTTGGCGCGGACGAATTGAGAACTGCACTGATTCCAACCGGCGTCTTGGTCGCAGATATCAGCTTTCCCGAATTCGCAGCATGAACGGTCAGCGCCGGAGGCTTCAGTCCACTTCCAAACCGGTAGAGCGAGTTCTCCAGATAACTGTCGCCGCCGGTGACGTAGAGATACTGGCCAAATTTGTAAGGGCTTGCCGTGTCGATGAGTTCGCGACCCAGTTGTTTGTCAAACACACTCGCGATCGCCCCCGATGACGGATCCAGCGTAACCCGATAGAACTCGTTCTCTAGAACATTGCCTCGAATCTCCTGCGGCGCTGCACGTTCTTTCGCAATTGACTTGACGGTGTAAAGTTTGTATCCCACCGCAGGCACAGCCTCAGCCAGAAAGCGCACGCGAACACTGCCCGGCCCGAATCCTGGTAGAGAAATTCCTCTACCTTTAAAGAGTGTTTCGACGGGAATCTCGGCGCCGCTCGCGGAGTCCACCAGCGTCGTGCCATCTGGCAAGTCGGTCTCGACGATGCCCGAGCGCGCCCAGTTCAACGAGTTGAACACGGCAATCGAATTGTCTTTCGTCTTTACAAGCGCTTCAAGCTGGCCCCATCCGCGCTGAATCGACTCGTTGATATCATCGCGCGCTCGCTCTACGCGAGATTCTTTGAGCGCGATTTGGTCCTCGCTCTGATGATTCTCCGGCTGAGTGGTCGCGCTGACATAAGTCCACGTGTGCTCGTCATACAAAAGCTCGTTATGCCACGCATCATCGAGCAGGCCTTTGTCGGGACGGACTCGCGTATCGATCGACGAAACAGCTGCCCCCATGATCTCAGCGGTTGCAATGCGATGCTGGTTTTCCCGATGGATGGCAGTGTGCGCGGCGTCGGAGCCATATCCGTCCTCCCAGTAAGGACCGAAGTCGCCTCGGACCACCGGAATTTCGCCCTTCCACTCATGCTCAATCCGTTGCATCGCGGAGTGCACGGTAGAAAATTCAAACTTGGGCCACGCATATTCGTGACGGACACTGGCGACGATTTCACTCTGCTCTTTCGCGAGCGGTGTGTTCTCAAGCTGTGTGCCGAAGATGATCGCGGTGTTCGCCGTATAGTCCGGACGCGTATATGCCTGTAGAAAAACCGGCAACGAGTCACGGATCGACTCGATTCGCCACGGGCCGCCAAACAACGTGTGAGCTTGCAGGTATGCGCGCGAGTACCACATGAGCACGCGCCCGCCATCGGGACCTTCCCAATAGAACGGTGACTTCTCGTTCCATCGTCCCAACAACATCACCGGAGCTCGCCAGCTGTTGCTGGCCGCGACAAAATACTTGATGCCCGCGTCATGCAGAAGCGAAGCATAGCCCCACGTGTAAGCCGGGACATCCACAATCTGCGCCGCATCGGAGGCGGGCAATTTGTATTCGCGCGCGAGATTGTGCCGGCCGTAGAGAGAGCGCGCCAGGGCTTCGCACGATGCGTTCCCGGTATGTTGATTCGCAAACTCCGGAGGAATGACGATGCTACCATCGCGAACATGCGCCAAAAACTGCTCCCGCGCCTCCGAGCTGCGTCCGTTTAAATATTGATCGGCGACCCAGCTTCCATCGAGCGTCCAGCGGAAATCGGGCGTTTTGTTGATCAGCCCCATTGCCTCGTCGATCGATTGTGAGTGAAGCTCGGCGACTTTCGCGGGGTAATCCGTGAAACCAACATCGAGATGTTCGTGCGGTATGAGTGCGATCGTCCACTTTTTCGCGGGCTCGATCGTCGTAGAGGCGGCGAATTTTCCAGTGCGTACCGTGGCGTCGGCGGCGCCTGCCCACTCCGGCACATCAAACTCGAGCCGCGCCTCGCCGAAGTCGTTGGTCGTCGTCAACAGATCGCTGAGGGAATGTCCCGCAATGCGAAGTTGCACGGAGTCGTTCCTCCGAAGCATGGAGGCGCTTATGAAAACATCCACCACTTCCACCATATTCGATTTCGATTCGCGATAAAAAATCGTCGGCTCAATCCGAGCGGCGAATGCACTCTCGTCGTATTGCGCGGCATCGTCTTGAACCAACTCAAGCGCGTCATAGATCAAACCAGTGTGCCCCGGCGCAATCGCGCCGAGCGAATTTTGCGGCGTGGCCGGATCGTCCATGGCGGTGAGAACGAACGCGTTCTCTCCCTTCCGAAGCCAGGCAGCGGGAATCGAAATTGTTTTTTCGTCGATGGAGGTCTGGGGAACGAATGTTCCTTCCCAATCGCCGGCGCGAAAATCAAGTTTGGGATGGAAGTAGAAAAACCCGGAGTGTCCGTTAACTTCCAACTTTAAGAATGACAGACGCGGGGTCTCATACAAGATTGCGAGCCTTAGCCGATAAACGCCGGCCGGGGCATTGTTCAGCCCAAATTTGATCGTGAACGGATGAAGTCGCCCACCAGCGATTCCATTGGCGGGTCCGGGCTGAAAGCGATACCAATCTTTATCGCTGCTTTGGCCCACCACAAATATGGGATCGTTCTTGGGATCCGCATAGTTGATGTCTTGACTCTTGAATTCGCCTGAGGATCCGTCGAAGGTCCCGATGTTCCAGAGAGTTTTCTCGGTTGCGTGCGCGGCCGCAGTCAGTATGACCGCCATGAAGAGAGCGGCCGTTACTTTGCGAATTGTCTTCGCGCTTACCATTTCGGCTGTGTGATCACATTCCCCCGCCGGCGCGAATCGTCCGTCCAGGCTCCCATCTCATGTTGCTTGGAGAGTTCGTGATAACGCGCCAGTTTGTCGCGATCGAGTTCCACACCGAGTCCCGCACCAGTCGGCACCGCCATCGCGCCATTCTTATATTGCATCTTGCCACCCACAATGACGTCGTCGGTGAGGTGGTGATAATGCGAGTCGGGCGCGAGCACAAGATTCGGAAGACAGGCGGCGAGGTGGAGCATGGCGGCTTGCGAGATTCCGAATTCCGCGCCGCTGTGCATACCTGCGTCCACGCCCATCGCTTCGCAAATCTGGGCCGCGAGTTTAGCGCGATGAATGCCTCCATACCAGTGCGGGTCAAGCAGCACCACATCGAGCACATCTCCCATGATTGCAGGCGCCAGGTCCTCAAATGCGAACACCGACATATTTGAAGCCAAAGTGACCCACGGCGCTTTCGCGTTGACCCGCTTCATGGCACGCATCCCCCAGACTGGATCTTCAAGGTATTCAATATTGAAGTCGTGCAAACGGCGCGCAACGTCGATGGCCGTGGTCACCGTCCACACGGCGTTGGGGTCGAGCCGTATGCGATGCTTCGGAAACGCCTCCCGCAGGGCGATGAAGGTGTCAATTTCTTCGTCGGGAGGCAGAACACCATTCTTGTACTTCAATGTCTTGAAGCCATGCTTGCCGACGACTTCTTTCGCAAAACCGACCATTTGTTCGATGGTCGAAATTTCGCCAATGCCTTCTTCATTCGCATAACGGTAAAAAAGATAAGCGGCGAACGGAATCTCATTCCGAATGCGACCTCCCAGCAGGTCGCATACCGAACGCTTCAACGCCTTTCCTTGAATATCGAGAATTGCAAATTCAAGTCCGGCAAATCCAAGCACAAAGCCAAAAAGCTTTTCCGAACTCGGCGCCGCAACTTTCCAGCGAAGTCGTTCCAGATTCATGGGATCTTCACCGATCAGCAGCGGCTTCAATTCCGCCAATTGACCCGCGCGGCTGGCACCGCTGTAGCATTCGCCGAGGCCTGTGATGCCTTCGTCGGTTTCAACCTCAATGACGATGCGTGAAAAGCCAGGATGAGACCCGATCGAGTAACGCAGGGGCGCTTCGATGGGAATGAAGGCGGGAGTCCAGCGAATGTCCGTAATCTTCATGGTGTCTCCGGTATTGTGTCTCCGGTCCGTTAGCGTTGGTTCGCGAGCAACTGCCCGCGAATACCGACCCGCGCCCGGCAAATATGCCAGCGGCTGAGGTTGGCAAAATACAGCTCGTCAAAATTTGCGCCGCCAAATGCTGCGTTCGTCGGGCTCGCCAGCATCGTCCCTTCCGGGTCTGACGCGAACAGCGAAACCTTCCCGGCGGGCGTGACCCGGTATACATTGTGCGAGGCATAACAAGTCACGTATAGGTTGCCCTCGGCGTCGAGCGCCGCGCCGTCCGGCACATTCTCTAACCCGGCAGCGTATACGCGAGGAATTCCAATCCCCCCCGTATTCAAAAGTGGTACCGCGAGCACATCGTTTTTTGTGCTCTGCACGACGTAAAGCGTATGCTCATCAGCGCTCAGTGACAGCCCGTTCGGAAACGAGAGGCGGTCCAGCAGTTGTTCGATCTTGCCATTCGGTCTTAGCACAAAGAGAAAGCCATCATCTTTCTTGAACTCGCCGGAATCGCTGAAATAAAGGTTGCCCTCGCGATCGAACACGGAAAAATTCGGATTACGAAGCCGATAACGTCCGGCTCGTTCCCAGGAACGAATCGTCTTGCCGGAGCGGTCAAGCTGAATCAGTGCGCCCAGTTTAAAGTTGCAAACGAACAACTCCTGGCGTCCGGAGAACGTAAGTCCGAGATTGAAGCCTCCGAGTGTGGCTACCGTTCGGACTTTACCTTTTGGACTGATCTTGTAGATCTGGCCGAGTTCGCCGCCCGCCCAAAGGTTGCCGTCTGCGTCAAAAGCCAGTCCTTCGGGATG